>JAYVMK010000242.1:0-4299 GCA_043758995.1 Lichenibacterium sp.
GCGTAGACCGCGCCATCGATCGCGGCCGAGAACACCACGCGCCCGCGCTCCTGCAGCCGAATGAAGGCGTCACGCCAGGAAGGGTTGTCGGACGAAAAGCTCGCCCCGGTGATGGCGACGAGGCGGCCGCCATCGGCAAGGCGCGACAGGGCCGATGCGACATGGCGCGAGGCGGCGTCCGCCATTCTGCCCTCGACATTGGCCATCACCGAGAACGGCGGGTTCATCAGCACAACGCTTGGCGTGACGCCGGCGTCGAGATGGTCGTCGATCTGCGCCGCGTCGAAGCGGGTGACGCCGATGTTCTGGAACAAGTGGCCGAGCAGCCCGGCGCGTGTCTCCGCCAGCTCGTTGAGGACAAGCGATCCACCGGCAAGCTCGGCCAGAATGGCGAGCAGGCCGCTGCCGGCCGACGGCTCCAGCACGCGGTCGGCCGATGTGATCGCGGCGGCAACGCTCGCCGCGAGCCCCAATGCGATCGGTGTCGAGAACTGCTGGAACGTCTGGCTCTCCTCGGAGCGGCGGGTGTGGGTGGGGAGAAGGCCCGCCAGCTTGCCGAGCATCGGCAGCATGGCGGTGGGCGACGCGGCTTTGGCGCGGATCGCCGGGCCAAACTTGCGCAGGAAGAGGACCGTCGTCGCCTCGCAGGCGTCGTAAGCGGTCTTCCAGTCCCAGGCGCCGGACGCGTCGGAGGCGCCGAAAGTGGTCTCCATCGCTTTACGCAGCATGGCCGCGTCGATGCGACGGCCCTGTTCGAGATCGGGGAGGATGAGCCGCGCGGCTGCAAGAATGCGAGCGGCGGGGTCAGCGTCGTCGAGCGCCGCGGGAAGGCGCGCGGCCGGAATGGCGGACGCGGCAGTGGAAGAAGTCGTCATGGTGTGAAGCCTCGGGAGAGCGGGGACGGATCGAACCGCGGGGCGCTCTCTCTCGACCCCGTCGGCTCAAACCCGTCCCGGCCTCCCTCTTCCTCTCAGGCCGCGTGCCTGACGCCGCGCCACCACCCGATCCGCTCGTCGCGGCTGGCATTGGCGAGCCGGCGCAGCAGGTCGCCGTGGCAGGCCAGGGCGCGCAGAAGCAGACGAGATCGCGACCGCGCAGCTCGTCGAGCGCCCGTAGCAGATGATGCTGATCGGCAAGCCAGCGTTCGTGCTTGGCGATGACGGTGGCGCGATCGCCGTCGGGGCCGATGCGGAACGGATTGCCCCACTTGCTGCCCCGGCCGATGTAGACGGCCCCGACAGGCACGCCGACCTCCCGTTTGTTCAAAACCCTGCACATCGCCGTCACCTCCTGATCCCGTTGCGGCGACCTGTCGGCCGGGCGCGGTCAGGCGGCGTCGGTCACGCGAGACCGGATGGCGATGCGGTAACGGCGTGCCCGTTGACCGGCGTTGCGCCGCGTCCAGACAAGCGAGCCGTCATGGGATCGAAAGGGACGTGAGCGTCAGGGCGAGAACGATAACCGGCATGCCGGCCCGAAGGCCATTTCTGTCGCGGGCGCATGGCGGTAGACTCGGGCCTTCATCGCAAGGCATGCGCTTCATCCTGCCCTCGGCCGAGTTGCGTCCGCCCCATCGAGATGAGGTCAGTCGCAAGGAGGCGGAGTATGAAGGGCAGCGTGATCGCAATTGCCATGGTGGCTCTGGTGATAGGGTTCGGAGCTGGATTTTGTCTACGTCCCGTCCTTGCGCCGGCGGGAGTATCGGCAGCGGCAGCCGCCGGCGTTGCGCAGCCAACGGAAGAGGAAGCGATTGCGGCGGTTCGGCGTCACAAGCTGTTCACGGGCACGTCGCTTACCAGCGCGACGCTGAAACTCGGCGACTGCTCGCCGGGCGGCGTCGGGCCGGGCGTCACCTGCATGACGCAACTCACGATGGATGCCAGCAAGCCCAACGCGACGCCGCAGAACCGCCCCGTCGGCTTCGCCCGCGTCAATGGACAATGGGAGGTCGCCGTCTGGTAGCCGGTCAGCCGGGCGCGGTGCCGTTGATCTCGCCGGACGGCTCTGGCGGACGATAAACGTCGTAGGGATTTCCGTCCGCGAGATGGCCGAACGGTGTGAACACATAGTCGCCGTCGTCCCGACCCACGGCGCAGATCACATAGCGCGGCTCGCCGGTCACGGTGTCCGTGCATTCCATCAGGGCGAGACTGCCGTCTTCTGCCGCGCGCAGCAGCGTGTTGAAGTTGGCGCGGGCATGGTGGGGGATGCTCATGGTTTTCCTCCCTGTCCTGCGTCGAGCATCTCGGCGAGCCAGCGATGCGTGCTGATCCATGCAACGGTCTCGCCGGCGTCGAGATCGAGCACATGCGCGCCGCCTGCGAAGGCGTTGACGCGCGGGCGCGAGCAGGTGTTGGACCACTGAAAGCCCCAACGGCCGGTGAGGCCGAAGGTCTTGGCGCACACCAACACGAAGTCGATGACACGCTGGGGATCGCCAGTTGCCTCGTCCCGCATCCAGAGCCGTGTGCCGCCATGCTCCGGCTGGATCGAGAGAAGGAAGCCGTCGGACGGCGGGTCTTCCTCTGCGCCCTGCAAGGAAAGCGCATTGTAGAGATCGAGGGCGCGAGCAGCGTTGTCGGGTGTGCCGACATCGAGCAGGCACGAGAAATGGGTGAAGTAGTCAGCCATCGGAGGGCTCCTGAAACGTCGAAAGCCCGGCTGATCCCTGTCACGCAGGGAGCCGGGCTTTCTGATCGATCTGGTGATGAAACGAATGCGGAGCGGCCGGAGCCGCCCCGCACAAGGCTACTCGGCCGCGATCATGCGGGTCGGGTCGTCCTCGGTCTCGACTGCCGCGTCCTCGTCATCGCTGGCGAGGAAGTCGGGCAACGCCTCGGTCTCGCCGGTTGGCGTATCGGCAGCGGTCTCGATGTCGGCCAGGCGCAGCGGCTCGGGCAGCCAGCCGGCGCCGTCGAGCAACCGTTCGGCCTCCCGCGCCATGTCGCCCTTCTTGAGGTGATCGATGAGCTGGGCCGACTGCTCGCCCTTCGCCTCGCGCACCGCCTCGAGAATGCGGGGCTTGGTGACGCGGCTAAGATAGTTGTCGACGGTCGGCCGCCACCCGGCGTCGACCATGTCGAGACCCACAGCGCGCGCCAGGCGATCGGCGTGCTTTAGGCGGCGTTCGAGGCCGTGCTGCGAAAGCCCGGCGCCGCCGTAGCGGTCGACCTTCTCGTAGAGCGCGTTCACGCCGTAGGAGACGCAATGCGCGAGCAAGGCCGAGCGACTAGCGTCGCCGAGGCCGACCAGCCAATCCCACAGCTCGTCCTCGTTGGTCGGCAGGTCCGTCTTCCAGTCGTCCTGCCGCGCGGCGATGGCCTTTGCGGACGGGCTGTCCTTCAGGTCGGCTGCCTGAATGGAGAAGAAGACGTGCCGGACCGAGGCCTCCAGGCATCCGCCCGAAGACGAAGTGCGCTGGAAGGTGTCGAGCACCAGCTTGTGCAGCAGCGCCGTCAGGGCAACGTGCGGATTGGTGGCGAGGGCGTCGCGCAAGGCCAGCGTCCGATGCGCGGTCAGCTCGGCGAGCAGACGCTCCGGCAGCGGCTTGATGACGTCGTCCTCATCGTCCTCCGGCTCGACCTGGCCGCCGATGGTGATGATCGCGCGCTGGACCATCGGCGTTGACGGGTCGAATGCTTTGGGCGTCGCGCCCTCGGCTCCGGTATCGCTTTCGCCATCCACCGTGACCGGCGCCTCGTCCTCGGCGCGGACATAGCCGCGATCGACCGACAGCTTGCCATCGCCGTCGATGCTGACGAACACGCCGGCACGGACGATGTCGCTGGGGTCGTAGATGACGCGGCAATCGTCGAAGGCGGCCAGCGCCGCCTCGATCTCGCCAAGCCGTTCATCCACTTCGGCCGGCAGTTCGTCGGCGCCTTCATACTCGGCCTCGAGCTTGGCGTATTCGGCGTTCAACGCCTCGATCGTCGCCTGTTCCTCGACGCTGAGATCGGCGCTGGTGCCAGTGAGATCGCGCAGGCCGTGGTCGTAGCCATAGGGCGTCTCGGCCGCGACCGAGATCCACTTCCAGCCCTCGGCGGCGATGGCCTCGGCCTCCACCTTCAGCTTGTCGGCGACCAGGCGGTCGAGCAGAGCGACATCCTCCAGCCAGCCGCCATCATCGTTCTGGAACAGGTCGCGCATGACGACGCCCCCGGCCTCGGCATAGGCGCCCAGGCCGACGAACTGCGCGCGCTTGTCGGAGGCGCGAACCGTCGTCTCCGTCAGCATGCGACGGATCTGATAGGCCTCCTTGCTGTAGGAGCCCTGGACCACCTCCCAGACCTGTGCCTG
>JAYVMK010000243.1:0-5793 GCA_043758995.1 Lichenibacterium sp.
CAAGCTGCATCTGGTGAAAGTCGGGACGCCACCGCTGGCCACTTACGACATGGCCAACTCCGGGCACTTGCCCGATCTGATCATAGCCATCCCAGGGACGGCATCTGAAGGTCACGCCTGTAGGAAGGATCAGGTGCGCTTCTGCGATCCGGGGCGCATCACAGCCAAGCGGGTTACGCGCCACCTCGGAGAACGGCTATTCAACCGCACATCCATATGGTGAGCGGCCTGATGAGGAAATACGAGCTGATAAGGTAGGGTGCGCGAGGCACAAAGATGACGGATCGGGCCGTGGTCCAGGAGAGGCGGGTGCCTGATTGAACTGCCATTATGCAATGCTTCTCTGAAGTTGACCACTCTCGCGCCGTTCATGCCATCCTAGCTGAATCCGTGCCCGAGGTACTCTCGACGGGGCCGGAGCCTTGGAAGCAGTCGCTAATACATGCTCCTGCGGAGCATCCTTCCTTACGGGCAAGCGACGCCAAAGCCATCGTGATCGAAACGGTCTGAATCGTCACGGTAATAGCTTTCATGAGCGTCTCGATTAACGCGCCTTTGTTGTCCGCCAGGCTGATCGAGCAGCCAGTTGATCGCCGATTGGTTGCTCGGGCGGTACTCCGCGTCGGGTGCCGGTACCTCTAAACCTATTCAACCTGCGAGGCATGCGCCGAAAGCACAGTCGGAGCTGTCTCGGGCAGAAAGGTCTGCAAGGAAGCGGGCCAGAATCGAATTGAAGAGCGGCGCAATCTCCCAAAATGGTGCATGGCCGACGCCAGGAATAACGTGAGTCCGTCCCTCCCAGAGCGTCGCATAGGAGAGGTCGTCGACATAGGATCGCTCTACAATAAGGTCCTCTGCGCCGTCCACGATCGCGAGAGGGACCTGCATCGTCTCGACGATCGCCCGTGCGTCGCTGGCACCGCCCGCCAGCGCGTCCCGCAGCACCGCCACCCTCGCGCGACCGTCGGCTCGACGAATGGCGGCGCAAAGGTTTTCGTCTCCTGCCACCCCGGCCTCCTTGGCAAAGGCCTCCACCTCCTCGCCGGAAAGTTTCTCCAACATGGAACGTTCGAGGAACGGGCCGGGCCTGAAGGCGCGAAGAATACTGGCCGGGTCGGCGCCTATCGCCGGTGCCCCGACGAGCATGACTCCAACGACTCCCGGCGCTCCTGCGCAGACCTCCAAGGCAACATGCCCGCCCAGCGACCATCCGAGGATGGCAAACCTCTCCAGGTCCAAGATCTCCGCGACCTCGACGACGACGTCGGCGAAGCGCGTAAGCGTGTAGCTGTGCCCGGGGTTCACGGCGTTGTCGGATGCACCATGCCCGGGCAGGTCTATCGCCACCAAGCGATGGCGCGCCCCGAGTGCACCGTCCATCTGCCGGCGGAACGCGTCTTTTGACATCGAATTGCCGTGTAACAGCACGAGCGGCAGGCTCGTGCCCCGGGTTTCCCGGATTGCAACGCGGCCGTGAACAGTGTCGACCCAGCGGTCGATCCAGGGAACCTCGACGGCGAGTCCCGAGCTCAGGCCGACGGGGCCGGTGCGGTCGATAGAGGTCGGAGGAATAGCCCTGTCTGCTCTGGCGGCCATAGCTGCAGTATCCCGTCGCTACATAGTCTGACCAACAACCATGATGGACGCGTCGTTAACGGCGCGTTCCAGTTGCAGCCGTCTTTTCCTTTGAAGGCAGGGGGCGTTGCCTTGCCGCGTCTGCCTGCCCTATGAGGGATCTCCTCACATTTCAACCTGGGCTGAGCATGTCGCTTTCGGACAAACAACCCCGCTACCTCCTAGGCGAGGGCACCGGAGAACTCGACCGGTTGAAGCTGCAGGACCGCTTCTTTACAGGCCCCACGGAACAGGGATTGATGCGCGCGGGATTGAGACCCGGGATGCGCGTCTTGGACCTTGGCTGCGGCGCCGGCGATGTTACGCTGACTGCCGCGTCCATCGTCGGCGAATCCGGCTCAGTCCTAGGCATCGATCGGTCGGCCAAGGCCGTGGCGAGTGCCAACGCACGTATCGAGTCTCACGGCCTTGCGTCCGCGCGCTGCATCGAAGGGGACATTGACAAAGTCGACCTATCCGGATTCGACGCCATTGTGGGACGCTTCATCCTGATGCATCTGCGTGAGCCCGACGCCTTCGTTGTGCATCTATGCCGCGCCGCGCCGCCCGGCACCCTGCTGGCCTTCTTCGAGATGGATCTCACTTCAGCATCGAGCACTCCGCCCCTGCCACTTTTTTCGGCTGGTCTCGACGCCATCGTCACGCTCTACCGAGCGGGTGGTGTGGAGCCCGACATGGGCTCGCGTCTTTATGGGACCTTTCGCGGCGCCGGCCTCAGCCCGACACTGCGGGCTTGGTGCCACGTCGCTGGTAGCGACGATCCGGAGCCGTTCGATTTCTTGGCTGAGACGCTCCGCAGTCTCGCACCCGCCCTCACCGAAGCCGGACTGATGCGAGCGGAATTCGACTCGGCCACGTATGGAGACACTCTGAAGGCCAACGCCGCAGAGGGGACCTACTGCCTACAGTTCCCGCGCCTGATCGGGGCCTGGGCTCGATCTTGATTCTGTTCTTCGGCTCGCGCTCGCGGTCGCGAGCGCGCAGGCCCTGGCACCGAAGAGGACGGAACGTTCCCAAGCCGTTGAGCGGAAGAACGGATAGCGTTGATGCACTGAGGAAGTGCGTGCGCGCTGGTCCAGCCTCAGCAGGCCTTGCGGCTTCGTTAGGTTCGGATAAGGACGAGGCGCGGCTACAACTTCGTGCCCGAAGATGCGGCGGTAGAAGGCCTGATGCTCGGGCCTGCAGGTCGTCACAATCCAGTCGGGCTCATAGTGGTGGCCGGCGATCCAGGCGATACGCGCCACGAGATAGGCCAGATAAGGGTGGCGGCGCCCGGCTGCCTCGCTCACAACGAACCGCGTTCCGTCGACCAGTAGCGCGCCGCTCTCCAACCAGGGCTCGACGATGTCGGGAAAGGTGCTCGTGGCCGGGCTGTCCGGTCTGTCCCGGTCGAAAACATGGACGCGCAGCGATCCCGCAAGCCCCGAGTCGGTATAGAGCCCGAACGAAGTTGTATTTGGCAGCAGGTCATACCGATCGCTGAAGTGACCCGACTCCCGCTCCGGTAAGGACCCGTCACGCCGATACGCGGCATAACGCAAGCGACACACATCCTCGAAATCTTCGCCTTGCACTGCGCGATATGTCACGCTGGCTAGCAGATCTTGCATCCGATCGCCGAAGCTGTTGGCAGCAACCTGTTGTCCCATACAATGCCCGCCAAGCTTTCGACTCTGCCGAAACCTCGTGCAAACCGGACGCCAGGGCAACGCCTGAACGCCAACCAGCGCCACGCGGGACGTATTAACTGGCGATGCGTGGCATTTGCATAACGGCTTCTCCCGCGAAAGGCCTGAGAGTTAGCCCGGCCTGCTCGGCCTGCAGCCGCTCCTTGATCTCCGCGGCCGGGACGGGACGTCCGAGCAGAAAGCCCTGCAGCAGTGAGATGTTGGACACTTCCACAATTAGCCTCATCTGCTCCTCCGTCTCGACGCCCTCCATGACAACCTCCATCCCCATGTCGGAGCACATCCGCTCGATGTTGCGTAGCAGCAGCGCGGCTCGGCTGCCGCGGTCGACCCCGCGAAGGAACGACTGGTCTATTTTGACCTTATTAAAGGGGAGCGATTGGAGGTAGCTGAGGCTCGAGTACCCCGTACCGAAGTCGTCCAGAACCAGCTTTACCCCGAGGCTCGTAACCGCGTTGAGGACGGTCGCGGTGCGGGCGGCGTGCTCGAGCATGAGAGACTCGGTGACCTCGATCTCAAGGCGGTGGGGCGACAGTCCCGTGTCCTCAAGCCCTCGCTTAATGGAGGCCACCACATCTCCGCGCTGAAATTGCACCGCGGAGAAATTCACAGCGACGGCGACGTCTTCGGGCCAAGTCGCGCAATCAGCGCAGGCCTGCACGAGAACCCATTCACCAATCCGGTTGATCAGTCCTGCCTCCTCGGCAATGGGAATGAACTCAGCCGGTGACACAAGACCTCGCGTGGGGTGACGCCAGCGAACGAGAGCCTCGCAAGTAACCGCCCTTCCTGATCGGGCCTTGTAGATTGGCTGATAGAACACTTCGAGTTCGTCGCGGGCCAAAGCGCTTCTAAGGTCCTCTTCGGTCTGCCGCCGCGCTTCCGCGTCGACCTTCATGCTTGCTTGGAATAACCGATATACGCCTCGCCCTTTGGCCTTGGCTCTATAGAGCGCGAGGTCGGCCTCACGCAGCAGTTCGTCGATGTCGGGCTGAAATTCCCGCGTCACGGCGATGCCAATGCTTGCCCCGATGGTGACCCTCTGGCCGTCGAAGTCATACGGCTCTGATAGACAGCGGATGATCAGGCTCGCAGTGACCTCGGCTTCAGCTTGCCCCAAGCTGGCCGTGCGATACAAAACGAATTCATCCCCGCCAAGGCGACCCATGATGTCGCCGGGCTCGGCGACGGAGCGCAGTCTGCTCGCGACAGCCGACACGAGTCTATCTCCAACAACGTGACCGAGCGTGTCATTGACCTGCTTAAATCGGTCAAGATCGACGAAGAGGAGTATCGCGACCCCGTTTTTAACTCGCGGCTGATGCTCGACGGCGTCGAGGAACGCGCGCCGGTTCATCAGGCCTGTCAGCGTGTCAAAGCTCGCGAGATGCCGGATCTCGCGCTCGGCACTGACCCTGGCAGTGATATCCTCTACAATCAGAACGCCGCCTCCATTCACACGTTGCAGACGGAGCCCCAGAGAGCGACCTCCCGATAGGGTTGCGACGATTTCGTGAGCCGGGGGGTTGGGATCGAGAAGAAGCCTAGACAACGGTTCGTCGCTGCCGACCCGCTTAAGCGCCGCGGTCAGCTTTTGGATGTCAGCGTCGGCGCTCCAGGTTTCGGGATTGATGGACAGCATCTCAAGGAGTCGTGGATTGACGATGCCGACCTTACCGTCCTCTCCGAACATCGCCAGTCCTTGGGGCATATTAGTGACCGCGACATCAAAGCGTGTCGCCAGCTGCCGCAGCTCACCGGCTTTGGTCACAGCGGCCACGAAGATGGCGTTGAGCCGGCTCGAAATCGCTTTGAGGGCGACGAAGAACGGGATCATGACCAGAACGTCAATCCAGAGGTACCAACCACCTGCGAGAGCTAAGCCGGCCAGAACGGGGATCGCTGCGACGGCGATCTGCACGTTCACCAGTAGTGGGCTGGCGAAGCTCCGGCCCGGCGTGCCGACGAGATATGCCATAGCGACGGCGATCGTAGCCAGGCGGGCGAAATCGTCCTCGGCGGAGCCGAATGCTGTGAACACAGCAATCCCGAGCAGTGCCAGTGAGGCCGAGCCGCCGAGGATGTAGTTCACTTCCCAGCGGCGCAGTCCTGCCGCGTCGAGCTCGGGCCGAGCCGAGGCGAACCGTCGCATCAGCCATAGACGGAGAGCGCCAAGGGCGAGGACCAGACCTCCAATTACCTCGAGCGCCGTCAGCCTGCTCGCGATCCCCGCAACGATCAGCATCGAGGAAGAGCCAGCTACCCCGATCATAAATGTTCCGCTACTGCTGAACAGTGCCTCGACATGCGACGCGTACAGCTCTGGGGGAAGCCCAGTTCCGACCCCAGCCTCGTTTGCCTCGCCATTTAGCATGTTTACCGGAGCTTTCGACAAAAGGTCATGCACGGCTCAGCACGCGACGTTACGGGACGGCTTTAATATCGTGAGCTTCATTTACGCAGCGTATCG
>JAYVMK010000244.1:0-5486 GCA_043758995.1 Lichenibacterium sp.
GTCACAGCACGCCGGCCAGGTGCATGCAATTGATCACGGGCGCGAACATCTCGTTCGTGATCATGCCGCCGACCTTGAGGCCTGGGGAAATGCTGACCACCGCAGCGCTATCGAACACGATCGGGACGCCAAGCGCCCGCAATTCGCGAAGCAACGGATAGTAGCCCTCTTCCGTGCCGCGGGCGATCAGCACCGGCACCGGCGCGTCCTTCTGAGTGTAGCGCATCGCCAGCACCACATCGGTGGACCGGATCGCGAAGTTGGCATTGCGCACCCCGGTCTTGGCGCCGTCGGTCCGCCGCTCCTTGCGGTGCTGACTCTTGATATGGGGATCCCCTTCGCTGTCCTTCCGTTCCCGCTTCCTTTCGGTCATAGTCATGCGCTGGTCGCGCATGAACAGCCATTTTTGAATGCCGATGTCCAACGCGCCGAGCGTCAGGAAGAGCCCCGACATAATCAGGAACATGCGCTTCAGCAGCTCGCCCAGCACCGAGATCCCGCAAGACAGGCCGCAGGCGGGTATCTCGACGAGGGCCTGCAGCGCTCCCTCGATCAACTGAAAAACCAGATAGCTGGCCACGGTGAGCTTGAGCAGCGACTTCACCAGCTCCAGCAGACTCTTCAGGTTGAACATGCGCTTGAACCCCTCGACGGGGTTGAGCTTGGCCGGATCGGGCAAGATGGGATCGAGGGACACGACAAGACCGCCATTGGTCACGACGTTGGTCATTACGGCGGCCATCACGATAATGCCGATTAGCGGTAGCAGCACCGTGAGCGCGTCGAGGCCGAGCCGTGCCCCCATCGCGCTGACGGCTTCGAGGAAAGGGGCATCGTAGGCTGATGGCAGGGATAACAGCCCGTCTTCCAGATAGGTGGCGAAGGCCGGGGCGCGCAGCATGAGGTAGCCGAAGCAGGATACCGTCACGGCGGCGGTGACCATCTCCCTGCTGTGGGCGATCTGACCCTTCTCGCGGGCCTTGCTGATCTTTTGTTCGGAGGCCGGAAGGCTCTTTTCCTCGCTCGAACCGCTCACGGCGCGCTCACGGCCGGCGCCGCGTCGCGCAGCAGGTCGATCAGTCCCGGCAGCGTGCCGAGATCCTGGCGGATGTAGACGATCAGAAAGAGCGCGTAGACGGGTAGGAACAGCACGAAGACGATGTTGCGCAACGCCAGCGCCAGGTCGTCGATGCGGAGCTGCGGGGCCAGACGCGCGACGATCAGCAGCCCGGCGTCGGCCATCAGCATGGCGACGATGGGGGGTAGGGCGAGCGCGAGCCCCTGCCGGGTGATGCGGTCGAGGAAGCCGAGCAGTAGGTCCGGTGTGCGGGCGTCCAGATGAGGGAAGGCCCCGAGGGGCTTCCAGATGGCCCAACTCCGGTACAGGAGGTCGGTGAGGGTTTCGAGGCCGCCGGTGACGGCAAACAGCGCGACGGCGGCTGTGACCAGCAGCGTGCCCGTGATGGACACATCGCTGAAGCCGGCAGGGTCGTTCAGGCGGCCCTGAGTCGCGCCGCGCTGGGCGTCGAGGTAGTCGCCGGCGATGTCGAGCGCCCAGAAAGGGGCGCCGAGCACGAGGCCCAGCGCAAAGCCGATCAGCGTTTCCTTGCCGATCAGCGCCATCAGCCCGAATGCCGATAAGTGGGCCTGCGGGAGTGCGCCGGACACGACGGGGAGCATGGGCAACAACAGGGAGCTCGCCACTGCGCCCCGCAACAGCGCGGTGAACTGGACGCGCGTAAAGACCGGCATGAAGGTCAGCATGGCGACTGGCCGCGCCAGAAGGAGTCCGTAGGCGTAGATCCCATCCCGCACCGAAGCGAGGTCAATATCCAGGAACGCCACTGGCCCGGCTGTCACCGGGTCAGCATCGGGAAGGTATCGAACAGTTGCACGGACTGCCGGAACAAAGGCACGACGAGGAGAGGGCCGCCGAGGGCGATGACGGCGATGACGATGAGCAGCTTGAAGACCACGGGGAGGGATTGATCCTGCACCTGCGTGACGGCCTGCAGGATCCCCACGACGAGCCCGACCGCCATTGCCCCGACCAGGGGCGGCAGCGACATGTAGAGCACGAGGTTCAAGGTGGTCTGAAGCTGATCGATCAAGGCGGTGTGCCGCATGACGCCTCAGCCCGCATAGCCGATGACGAGGCCGTGCATCAGCCTTGTCCAGCCTTCGATCGCCACGAACAGGAACAGCTTGAACGGCACGGAAATCGTGGTCGGGGACACGGCCGACATGCCCATCGCCATCAGCACGGCCGTGGTCACGAGGTCGACGGCGATGAAGGGGAGATAAATGAGGAACCCGGCCTCGAAACCCCGACGCAGTTCCGATAGGACAAAAGCCGGCAGGACGACAAGAAAGTCGTCCGGGTTGGCGGTCAGTCCCGAGTCTGGTCCCCACACCCTTTGGGCAGCATTGGCGAAGAACTCCCGCTCGCCCGGACTGGTGAACCGCTCCATGAAGGCCTTCACCGGGACCTCGGCCTTTGAGGCCAGGGTTTTATAGTCCTCGAAGGTCTCGTATTTCTGGCCGGGGGTGGCTGCGGCTGCGTAGACCTGGGTGGCAACGGGCGCCATCACATACGTGGTGAGGAGCAGGGCGACGCCGTAGAGCACGATGTTGGGCGGAGTCTGTTGCACCCCCAGCGCGTTGCGGAGGATGAACAGGATCGTCGACATCTTGATGAAGCTTGTCATCGTGACGATCGCGAGGGTCAGAAAACCGAGCGATGCGACCGTGATCAGGATCGCGACGATGCTGGGCTGACCCTCAGCCATGGTCGAACATCCTCACGATGCGCACGGCAACCTTGCCCTCCACCTCCACGAGCGTGCCCTGCCCGACGAGCTTCCCGTTGGCGCCGATCCGCACCAGGTCACCGGCATCGCGGCCGATGTCCAGGATTGATCCGACGGCGAGGCGGCGCAATTCGCCGAGGGTGATGTCGAGCCGCCCCACGTCGAACGCCAGGCGTACGGGCAGGTCGTCCGCCTCGCCGATGGACTCAGCCTCCTCCGTCCAGTTCTCACCATCTTGCATCGTCCACTCCATGTCGTCCCGTGACCGCGCCGGCCGCAGCCGGCCTTCAAGCTTCCAATCGTCCTCGTGCCGGGCCGCTTCGGCCAGCCAGGCGTCGGCGACGACCAGCATTGCCCCGCCGCCGCCCCCGACCTCCAGCAGCACGGCGTCGCCGGGACGCAGCGACTGGACCAGCCGCAGCGTGAGCCGGGTGGTCCCGATCCGCACCGCCGCCGGGATCGGCAGCCACGTCATCGCGTGCGGCGCCACGGGCCAGGCCGAAAGGAGATCGGCGATAGCCTGGAGCGTCGCGTCCACCCGCAGCGCCCAGGTTCGCTCGCCATCGCCGAGCAGCAGCGCGAGCCCTTCGTCAAGGACCGGCCCAACCTCGGGCCTCGCGCCGGTAAGCCTGATGTCGCGTCCCGTCGCGCCTTCGGCCGCAGTGAAAGCGGGCAGGAGCGCGGCCTCGATCAGCAGGGCCGCTAGGTCGGATGGTCGGTCCGTCACGGCGAGAGCCGGATCGAGACGCTTCGCTGCGGCGTCGATCACCTCACCCGGACACCGCACCATCAGGCTGTGTTCACCCCAGGTCACGCCGATACCCATTGCGGCGGGTCCACAGCGGCCCTCACGCGCCGCATCCACCGTGATCTTCCAGTCCAGCTCCGGCAAGGTCAACGCGGTGCGCGGCTCGGATCGAGCCCGCGCGTCCCGCACCTCCGCCCTGCTGAGCCGTTGCAGGGCCAGCGGGGCCGTACTCATGGGCGGCGCCACGTATCAGCGACCTGATCATCGCGCTCCAGTTCCTCGGCATGGTCGACGATGCGCCGCCACAGTGTCCGGGAGCGGTCGGCGAGCTTCGACCGCTTCTCCGTCGCGCGCGACTCGACCAGCAGGGCGTCACGCGCCGCCTCAGCTGCGTTCCGCATCTCGGTTCCGGCAGCCTTGGCTTTCGCCAAGATGGCATCGCGCTCCTCATCCTCGCGGGCGAGGGCGTGCCGCAGCGCCGGCAGGGCCGCGAGACCCTCCAGCCCGGAGATGCGGCCGCCGAGATCGTCATAGGCTTGTCGCAGACGTTCCACCCCAGCGGCCCGCCCGGCCTCCGATGCGTCCCGTGCGGCGCGCTCCGCCGTCGTGGCCTCGGCGCTGGCGTGGTCGGCGCGCAGGGCGTCGCTTCTCCTGCGCTGCTCGCGCGCTTTCTGGGAGCGCAGCAAGGCAGCGGCCCGCCGGGCGTTCAGTTCTTGAGGCGAGACAACCATGCGCGCATGTCCTCCCAGGAGGTTTGCTCATGGGAGCCCTGGCGCAGGAAGCCCCGCACAGCTTCGATGCCGGCGAGCGCCGCATCGCTGCGCGGGTCGGAGCCGGCCTTGTACTCGCCCACCTGCACCAGGAATTCGATCTCGTTGTAGCGGTGCATGATCTCGCGCGCTGCGGCCGCGAGGGCGCGATGCTCGCTGTCGGTGATCGCGTCCATCACGCGGCTGCGGCTCGCCAGCACATCGACAGCCGGATAATGGCCGGAGGCCGCGAGGCTAGGCGAAAGCACGATATGGCCGTCGAGGATCGAGCGCGTCTCCTCAGCAACTGGATCGCCGCTGCCGTCACCCTCCACCAATACGGTGTAGAAGGCCGTGATCGAACCCACCACGCCGGGTCCGGCGCGCTCCAGCAGTCGCGGCAGCTCGGCCATGACGGAGGGAGGAAAGCCGCGCCGGGTCGGCGGCTCCCCAGCGGCGAGGCCCACCTCGCGCAGGGCGCGAGCGAAGCGCGTCACGCTGTCGAGCACCAGGAGCACCCGCAGCCCTTCGTCGCGGAACCCTTCCGCGATAGTCGTGGCGGTGTAGCTGGCCTTGAGGCGCTCCACAGCCGGCCGATCGGAGGTCGCCACCACCATGACGGTGCGGGCCCGCGTGGCCTCGTCGATCTGGTGCTCAAGAAAGTCCCGCACCTCGCGGCCGCGCTCGCCGACTAGCGCCACCACGACGACATCGACGGCGGCCCCGCGCACCAGCGCGGACAGAAGCGTCGACTTGCCGCCACCGGGCTCGCCGTAGATGCCCATCCGCTGGCCTTCGCCGCAGGTGAGCAGGCCGTCGATGACGCGGACCCCGAGTGGCAGGGGCGCGGTGACGCGCTGACGCTCAAGCGCCGCCGGAGGCTC
This sequence comes from Lichenibacterium sp., assembly GCA_043758995.1. Classification (GTDB taxonomy): domain Bacteria; phylum Pseudomonadota; class Alphaproteobacteria; order Rhizobiales; family Beijerinckiaceae; genus Lichenihabitans. The sequence goes on from JAYVMK010000244.1 coordinate 5,192, forward strand.
ACCCATCACGGCTCGGGTGGCGCAGGGAGGGAGCGGGCCGCGGGCCGCCTCGTCGAGCGGTCGGCCGAGCCCGTCGAGGACGCGGCCGAGCAGCGCCGAGCCGATCGGCGCGCGCAGCACATCCCCGGTGGACTCGACCTCGGCGCCGGCCGCGAGGCCGGCGACGTTGCCGAGCGGCGCCAGGATGGTCTCGTCACCGTCGAGCCCGACGACTTCGGCGAGCAGCGTGCGGCCCCGTATTCCACCAATGCGGCACAGTTCACCGAGCCGCGCTTCCGGCATCACGGCCCGCAGC
>JAYVMK010000245.1:0-6128 GCA_043758995.1 Lichenibacterium sp.
GTGCCGCCGCCCGTGCCGGTGCCGCCGCCCGTGCCGGTGCCGCCGCCCGTGCCGGTGCCGCCGCCCGTGCCGGTGCCGCCGCCCGTGCCGGTGCCGCCGATCGTAACGCCGATGCCGCCGCTGCCGTTCGGTCCGGTCGTTACTGACACGGTAGCGGGATCCAGCCCAGACGCTAGCGTAACTGGAATGATGCTCGATACGACGCCGCCAGTCGAAATGTTGATAGAACTCGTAGCTGGATCAAACGTGGCGGTTGCCAGGGGCGGCACGCCTTGAAGATCGAGCGTGTCATCAAGCCCGAGATTAACGAGACTGCCCGCAAAGTGGCTAATATCGCCGAGACTGAGCGTGGCATTTGTGCCCCAAGATCGACTGAGGCGCCGGCGGCGACCGGTCCGTTGAGCGTCAACGAGGCTCCTGCACCTGTAAGATCGAGCGAGACGCCGGCAGACACCGGGCCACCGACCGACAGAGTGGACCCGGTCCCCAGCATGACTGTGGTAGGATCGGATAGGACACCCGTGATGCCGTTGTTGATTGCTGCCGTGACCCCTGAAGCCACGTCGACCGCGTCGAACCCGGTTAACGTCGTGCCGAGATCTTCGATAGTATTTATCCCGCTGCCGGCGGCGAGATTGAGGGTGTTGTGAGTGCCGGCCGCCCTCGCGATGCCGTGGAGGATCTCACCTGCACTGAGCGTCAGAGTGCTTCCGCCCGCTCCGAGGTTGATCGCAACTGCCGGATTGGCGCCAGCCGAACCCGAGACGATCCCGGCGTTTACCACCACGCCTCCGTCTCGTAAGTTGATGCCTATCCCGTCGGCAGCCGAAGCAGTTATGGTTCCGAGATTGGTGACTGAACTCACCCCGTGCGTGATGACGCCATCCAGCGGCCCAGAGATCGTGGCACCTGACTGATTGAGAACTGTGCCGCCGAGTTGCATCAGCACGCCGCTGGCTGCGCTGTTTCCCAGACCTAGCGCGGGCGCAAGGACACCCGACCCAATGATGTTGCCGGCGTTAGTCAGTGAGGCGCCAGCAGTTTCAGATGCGATTCCGGCTCCCAGCAACTTGGGGGAGAGCGGTGTGCCCACTAAGCCGCCAAGCAGCGAGTTCAAACCACCGTTCACGGTTACTCCATTGCCGACCGTGACCGGCCCCGTGTTGCTATCCTCCAAGACCCCGCCGGTCGTTCCGCCGAGGCCAAGCAGACCAATTTCCAGATCGAGAGACATCAATCACTCCACAAAATAGCTCTCAACGGAGCCGGTTGTGCAGTCATCAGTCCATCAACTCGATAAGCAGTATTTTATAGCTAAATAGCGCTATATTCTCGATTCGACCCAATAAAATCTATATGAGAAGCTTGAACGTGAACTACAATATTGTATACAGAACATTGTATGCACCAGACATTGCACTCCATGAAACATTGGTAGGCATTTCTTCGTCTTTACAGAGCAGTCGAGCACAGCGGAACTTTCTAAACGTGCCAGTCGGAGCCTAAGGGCGCCCGATCCTGATGCAGGGCGCCATGAAAATCGTGAAAGGCAAGCACGCTCGTCGTCTCGGACAAAATGCGTGAGGCGACGAAACACTTGCGCAGAGAATTGTTGAACACTGAGAAAGTCGTGAGAAGTGTCGGCGCGAAACGTTACAGGTGTTTCGGCAGCTGAAGTAGGGCGCATGGAGGAAATGCGAGGATTAGGCGAAAGCTGACTGACATCGTCGACATTGCTGTCACTTGCACCTTCGGCAAGACCAATTGCCGCAGCCGCAGTGATGATCACGAAACAGTGATCAGCGCCCATGCCTTGTTGTAGGGTCGCGTCATGCGACTTTCTCTGGCCAAGGACAGAGGGCCGACACCGCGCAGGTCGCACAGAGCGGCCGCCGCGCCACGCAGGTGTAGCGGCCATGCAGGATCAGCCAATGATGCGCGTCGCGCATGAAATCGGCCGGTATGGCCTTCTCGAGCCCGAGTTCCACTGCGAGCGGCGTTGCGCCGGGCGCGATCGCCAGGCGGTTCGACACCCGGAATACATGAGTGTCGACCGCGATGACGGGCTCGCCCCAGATGGTGTTCAGCACCACGTTGGCGGTCTTGCGGCCGACGCCCGGCAGGGCTTCGAGCATGGTGCGGTCACGCGGCACCTCGCCCCCATGCAACTCGACCAGCATGGCGCAGAGCGCCATGACGTTCTTGGCCTTGGTGTTGAAGAGGCCGATCGTCCTGATGAAGTCGCGCAGCCGCTCTTCGCCCAGCGCCAGAATGGCCTCCGGCGTATCGGCCACGGCGAAGAGCGGTCCGGTCGCCTTGTTGACGCCGACGTCGGTGGCCTGGGCCGACAGGACTACGGCGACGAGGAGCGTGAACGGGTCGGAATAGCCGAGTTCCGTCTTCGGCTCGGGCATGGCGGCGCGCAGCCTCTCGAAAATGGCGCGGATACGCCCGGCCTCATGCTCCGGAGTGGCCTCGAGCACCGCCGCAGCGACGGGCCGCAGACCACCGGGCGCTCCGAGGTCCTCGGTCGCAGGTGCCGAGGGCAGGGGTGTCTTTTTCCGGGCCATGCTGGTCCTATATCGCAGGCGTAAGGCGGAGCAGGGTCGCCGATACCATGGGAGGCTGCAGCATGTCCGATGCCGATCCCGCAGATCCGGTGCTCTTCGCGACCCGCCTCCGGCCACATCGCTCGCTGAACCAGCGCCAGTTCCGCACCCTGCTCCTCGCCATCGGGACGATCAGCTTCGTCTCGACGCTTCCTTTCGTCATCATGGGAGCCTGGCCGGTTGCCGGCTTCATGGGCCTCGACGTGCTGGCCGTCTACGTGGCGTTCAAGGCCAGCTTCCGAGCGGCCCGCGCCTACGAGGATGTCGAGGTGACCGTCGTCCAACTGACACTGGCCAAGGTGGATCCGCGAGGCTGCAAGGCCGAGTGGCGTTTCAACCCGTCCTGGGTGCGGCTCGAGCGGCAGGACCATGTCGAGTTCGGCACCCAGCGGCTCGATCTCGTCGCGCGAGCGGATCGCGTCGAAGTCGCGGGTTTCCTCGGCCCCGACGCCAAGGGACGCTTCGCCGACGATCTCGGCCGGGCCCTGGCCGAAGCGCGGCGTGGCTATCGCTACAGTTGAGGATGCGCGACCTGCGTGCGACGAAATTCTCCTGGTCTCAGGCAGAAGCGGTGAAGGAGCGGGTCAATGTTCGACGTCGGATCGGCCCGCAGACGCGTCTCTCCCGGATCGGGGCTGCTGATCCGGGAAGACGATCTCTCGGGTGACGAGACCCGCGCACTCCTGGCCCTGCATCTCGCCAACATGCAGGTCAGCTCCCCGCCGGGCAGCGTCTATGCCCTGGATCTGTCGGGGCTGCGCACAGTCGGCGTGACCGTGTGGAGCGCCTGGATCGAGGAACGTATCGCCGGGGTGGCCGCTTTGAAGCTGTTGGGCGATGGGGCGGCCGAGGTGAAGTCCATGCGGACCCATCCGGATCATCTTCGGCGCGGCGTCGCGGCCGCGTTGCTCGACCACATTATCGCCGAGGCGCGCGCCCAACGTCTCGATCGACTCAGCCTGGAAACCGGCAGCGGCGCCGCCTTCGAACCGGCGCTGTCGCTCTACCGTGCCCGTGGTTTCCTCAACGGCGAGCCCTTTTCGGACTACGCCCCGAGCCCCTTCAACCAGTTCCTGCACCTTTCACTGTAGGCCGAGTCGACGCGGAAGCTCTCCCTGACGCCCGAGTTCGCCAGCTTCCGGTCAAGAGCCTCGGCTCCGCCGAACTGGAACCCGAGCTGGCTGGCATAGGCCCGGCACGCGAGGCGCTTCGCCTCGGCCTCTCCGGGCGAGAGCGCGACCTCGGTGTCGGAGAGGCCCGACAGTCGGTCACGGAACGGCTCACGCGGCGTCGCGTCCCGCACCCCATAGGGATAATCGCGCCACCACAGGATCGGGTTCGCCACCCTGGCGGTTTGCATCGCCAGAACGAGCTGGATGTGGTCGGCATGGCCGCCCACCGCTTGCGGCGCGAGAACGAGGTCTGGCTGGCGCCCGGAGAGCAAGTCGGTCAGGTTCGGGGCGATCGTGGCGACGACCCCGTCGTCCTCCCGCACGCCGGCGAAGAGCGCGGGCGCGCTGCCGTAGCCGCGGTGGGGCGCTTCGCGGAACGGCAGCCAGACGGGTTCGGCGCCAAGTGCCCGCATGGCGCCGGCATCCTCCTCCCGCCGCAGCGCCATATAGTCGACCTCGGGCGCGAGTCCCTTGTCGAGTTGGCAGGCGAGGGCGAAGCCGCTCGGGTTCGGTACGGATGCCGTGAAGACCGTCACGACCACCACCCGCCAGCCTGCACCCGCCAGGCGCGCCAGCGTTCCGCCGCAGGAGAAGGCTGCGTCGTCGAGATGGGGCGAGAGGGCGAGCGCCGTGGGCATCAGATCCCTCTACCGCTCATGCCCGCGGAGGCGGACGTCCAGCGCAACGAGTCCGGTCGTAGGCCGTCCGTCTCAGAAGCGCTCACGGTCGGTGGGATCCAGAAGAGGTCATGTCGGCCTTCGGCCGTCTTTTCACGCCGGATCTCCGCATGTGCGGGGATGGGCGGAGCAGGACCTGCCAACTGGCCAATGTGGGTCACAGCAGGTGCGGCTCCGCCCGATAGCGACACTCGGGCGAGAGCTGCAGGACAGGATCGAACGCCGTGTCGGGTTTCTCCTGCACGACGCGGGCGTAGACATCCATGATGCGCGCACCCACGGCCCTCCAGGAATAGACTCGGCGGCATTCCTCCAGACCGGCGCGAGCGATGCGCCGCCGCAGGGCGGGATCGAGGATCATCGCGGCGAGGGCATCGGCATGGGCCGGCACGTCGCCGGGCTCGGTCAGCAACCCGTTCTCGCCATCCCTCAGGCAATCCACCACGCCGACGGCGCGGCAGGACACGTTCGGCAGGCCCGACGCCATCGCCTCGAGAATCGTGTTGGAGAACCCTTCCATGTAGGTCGGCGAGGCGAAAACATCGGCCTCGCGGTAGAGCGCCGGGACGGCTTCGTAGTCGGCGTAGCCCGTGAAGGCGACGTGATCGCCGAGTCGCAGTTCCGCGACCCGCTCGCGGCAGGGCTCTACGTCGGGGCCGATGCCCGAGACGATGCCTCGGAACGGCAGTCCGCGGTCCCGCAAGATGCCCAGCGCGTCGAGGAAGTCGAGCGCGCCTTTCCGGCGGTCGACACGCCCGTGATAGAGGAACCGGACCGGGTCGGCGGCCTCACCCACGCGGCTCTCGTCGGCAGGGCGAAACCGTGCGGTGTCGACGGCGCCCGGGACGATGGTGAAGCGGTCGCGACGCGTGCCGAGCCGCTCCGTCACCTCGTCGATGAAGCTCTCGCCGCCGATCAGCAGTGCATTGGCGTGGTTGAGCACCTCCACCATGGCGCGACGGTGCGTCTCGCAGCAGGAGCCGACCCAGTGGCCGTCGCCGCCTTGGATCGACACGATGACAGGAAGGCCGAGCCGGCGACCGGCGAGCAACGTCGCCCAGCCGGTCGGGTAGCCGTATTGCGCGTGAAGGAGGTCGAACCCTTGCCGGGCATGCTCGGCCGCGATGGTCTCGACCATCGTGTCGATGTCGCGTTCGAAGTCGCCGCTGGTCTGCTCGCCGATCTGCTCGAGGCCGATCACGCGGACGCCCGGCACAGGCGGCGGCGGACCGCCGCCATAGACGCGCGTGCCGAAGGCATCGCCGCGATACTGGCTGACCATGGTGACGTCGTGGCCGGCCTCGACCAATTCGCGCAACAGGTTCACCGCATAGACGCTCATGCCGGAGATCGCCGGGAAAAAGCGCCGACTGACGAAACAGATTCTCATGCGAGGGCGTCCACTCGGCCGGCCGGAGCGGCGGGGCTCGGCATCGAGCGAACGTTCTGACGACAGAGGCTGAGGTAGGAGAAGGCTTCCGGGATCATCAGGTCGGCGCGATGGCTGTCCCGGCTGAGCTCCACGCAGACGAGGCCCTGGAATGCCGCCGCATCGAGAGCCTGGAGCACCGCCGGAATGTCCATGTCGCCCTCGCCGAAGGGCAGGTGGACGTGTTCGCCCCGACGCATGTCCTCGATCGTCACCGTGCCGATCTGGTCCTTGAACTCCG
>JAYVMK010000246.1:0-5553 GCA_043758995.1 Lichenibacterium sp.
GATTCTCGAGACGCTGTCGAAGGCCCTCGAGAAGCTGCGCGCCACCACCAACATCAGCGTGCTGCTGGGCGAGCAGAACGTCACCTTCGCCCTGCCCCACGCCGACCGAGTCTATGTGCTGGAACACGCCCACATCGTCTGGCAGGGGCCGCCGACACGGTTCGCCGAGGAAGCGGGGCGCGCCTACCTATAGTGGGCGCCTAAGACGAATACCCCGGACGCGCCGCGCGCTTATTCGGCGAGCTTGTAGGCGATGACGTAGTCCCCGATCTTGGTCCCGAACGAGCCATGGCCGCCGGCCGCCGTGACGACATATTGCTGGCCATCGACCGCATAGGTCATCGGAGTCGATTGTCCGCCGGCCGGAAGGCGGTCCTCCCAGAGCTCGTCGCCGTTCGTCACGTCATAGGCCCGGATGAAATAATCCATGGTCGAGGTTTCGAATGCGACACCGCCGGCCGTGGTGATCGGCCCGCCCAGACGGGGCATTCCCATCTTGATGGACAGGGGGATCGGCGTGGCGTCGCGCGTGGTCCCGTTCTTGTGCATCCAGACGATCTTCTTCGTCCTGATGTCGATCGCCGCCATGTAGCCCCACGGCGGGTTCAGGCACGGCAGCTTGAGCGGCGACACGAAGACATGCAGGTCGACGCCGAAAGGTGCGCCGTAGTTGGGCTGGACGCCGGTCTCGCTCCCCGGCGGATGCTGCGCATTGGGAGCCGCCGGGTTGTCGGGCCCGCGCGGCAAGAGCTTGGACACAAAGGGCATCGACATCGGGTTTGCCAGGATGATCTGCCGGACCGGATCGACCGCGACACCGCCCCATTCGAACATGCCGAGATCGCCGGGGAAGACCAGCGTTCCCTGGAGAGACGGCGGCGTGAACGGGCCCTCGTAGCGCATCTGGTGGAACATGATGCGGCACGCGAGCTGATCGAAGATCGTGGCGCCCCACATGGTAGCGCCGGAGATCGGCTGTTCGGGCCGGAAGCTGAGATCCGAGAACGGCTGAGTCGGCGACAGGTGATCGCCCGGCGCGGGACCCTGTGGGACCGGCCGCTCCGGCGCCGGCACGATTAGCTGGCCATTGCGCCGATCGAGGACGAAGAGGTTGCCGGTCTTGGCTGGTTGCACGATGGCGGGAACGACACCGTCGGCCGTCACCATATCGACGAGGCTCGGCTGCGACGGCAGGTCCATGTCCCAGAGGTCGTGGTGCACGGTCTGGTAGGACCAGACGCGTTTGCCGGTGTTGATGTCGAGCGCCACGAGCGCGCTCGAATAGCGCTCCGAGGCCTCCGAGCGCCCGCCGCCCCACTGGTCCGGCGTCTGGACCCCCATCGGGAGGTAGACCAGCCCGAGCTTGGGATCGAAAGACGCGGTCATCCAGGAGTTCGGCGACGTGTTGGTGTAGGTGTGGGTCGGAGACGGCAGTTCGTTCTCGTTGAGATTGCCCGCATCCCAGGCCCAGACGAGCTTGCCGGTGTGCACGTCGAAGCCGCGGACCACGCCCGACGGCTCCTGGGTCGCGTAATTGTCGATCACGGCCCCCGCGATGACGATGATCCGGTCGCTGACCACTGGAGGAGACGTCGGCTCGTAGAATCCCGAGGTCTTCACGCCCATGCCCTCTTCGAGATCGAGGGTGCCGTGATCGCCGAAGCTGTCGCAGAGTTTCCCCGTGTCGGCGTCGAGGGCGATCATCCGGCCGTCGTTGACGGGCAGGAAGATCTTGCGCGCGCAATCGGCCGGCGCCGGGGTGCCGTCCACGTTGGTGGCGCCGGATGCCGTCTCCTGATAGGTGACGCCGCGGCAGGTCAGGTGCTGGAACGTCGGGTTGCCCTTGACCTTCGGGTCGAAGGTCCAGCGAAGCTGGCCGCTCTTCGCATCGAGGGCGAACAGCCGCTGGTGCTGCGAGCACAGGTAGAGCGTATCCCGGACCTTGATCGGGGTGACCTCGAACGTGGTCTCGACCGGGTCGTTCGGGCCCGGCAGGTCGCCGGTCCTGAAGGTCCAGGCAACTTTGAGGGTCTTCGCATTGGCCCGCGTGATCTGCGCCAGCGGCGAATATCGCTGCCCGAACTGCGTCCGGCCATAGGCCCGCCAGTCGTCGTCCGGCTGTTCGCCGGCGTCCTGGGTTTTGGGTCCGGGCTCCCGGACCGCGATGGTGCCGCTGATGTCGTTGTAGGTCGAACCGAGCCCGACGATCAGCACCACCACGGCGGCCGCCATCGCGGCCCAGAGCGGTAGCACCGCGGCCCAACTGGGACGTGAGGCTGGACCCCAGTTCAGTCTCCGGGTCACCCAGGGCGCAAGGAGCCAGAGCCCCAGGATGAAGAGCACATCGCCTCTCGCCGCCAGGGGCCAGAAATCGAAATGCGCTTCGCCGACGGCCCACACCAGGGTGCCGACCAGAACCAGGGCGAAGACCCACAAGGCCGCGGGCCGCCGCAGGATCAGCAGCGCGCCGGTGGCGACGACGCCGAGTCCGATGAGGAGGTACGCAGCCGACCCGCCGAGCAGCAACAGCCAGGCCCCTCCGCCCGCGAGGGCCAGACCGAGTAGCGCGTAGACGATGCCCGAGAGCGTGGTGATCAGGCGAAACCTGGACCCAGACGACATCGGCACCTCCATCTGGCCGGACCGGCCCGAACGCTCGGACCGCCTTCACGGCCGATCCGTCCGATACCGAGCCTCGTGTAGAAGACCCGAACCGGACGAGCATCTCCGGGCTACCTCAGACCTCGGCTCTCGTCAGTGACATAGGTTACGGGAGCGTTTCGATGGTCCCTGCCCCTGAGCAAGGTCCGGCGGCCAAGATCTGTCGAGACCGGCTGATCGAGGCAAGCCTACACGGCACGCCTCGGCACTTCAGGCCACGAAGCCAAGAGAGAGATCCACGGTGTCGCGGGCCATGGTTGAGGCTGCCTCGATGCGCCGCTTGCGCGAGGCCGCGGGTGGGTCCTTATCCCCGCCATCGACCCACGCCGGGCGTACAACGTCAGGACCTCGTCGCCAAAGAGCGCGCGTCGAGGGGCCGACATCACGCCGTCGCAGACGGTCGATGGTCGGTTCGGTTTGGGTGGTTCGTCTGAGAAAGTGCGTTTTGGATAGGGGTCTTGAGACGCAAAGCGAACCGGCGAGGTGATGCGCTTGAGGCATACTCATAGCGAACCGATCTTGAGCCACCAAAGACCGGCTTACCCTTGGGTGCACGTCGGCTCAGATCGCGTGAACCTCGATTGTGACGTGCGACAGGGAGCGGAAGCGGGACAGTTTGGCGCGGTAATAGTCGGGTCCTCGCGGCTGACGCGTTTCCACCGACAGGATCGCGCCAAGATGGCCGGGGCCGAGCCGCCAGAGGTGGAGGTCGCCAACCTGATCGCCCTCGCCCTCGATCGTTTGCCGCACCTTGTCAGCCATCCGGTCATCGGGCGTCATGTCGAGCAGGATCGCCCCGGTGTCCCGGATCAATCCATAGGACCAGCTGGCGATCACGCACGCGCCGACGATGCCGGCGAGCGGGTCCATCCAGAGCCAGCCGAAGACGCTTGCTAGAGACAGCCCGACGATCACCAGCATCGACACCGCCGCATCGGCGATCACATGGATCACGGCTGCCCGCATGTTGTTGTCACGATCAGAGGCGGCATGCGCGTGGTCATGCTCCTCGAACACGACCTCATGATACTCGCCCTCGATGCGCACTTGGGCGGTGAAGGCATGCGGCTCGGGGATCTCCTTGACCGACTCGAGATACCCCCCGTGATCCGCCATTGTGAAAAGCTGGTGGCTGCCATCCGGCCGGACAGTTTCGACTGTGCTGCCCAGCGCAACGAGCGAAGGGCCGTTGTCGGCGTGCAGGCGAAAGCGCGGCGGCACGCCATCCTCGAATACCTCGAGCACGATCATGCCACGGTGCGTCGCAATGCTGTGCCGTTCGTCGTGGTCCTCGCCATGGTCAGCGTGCCCATGCCCGTGTCCGTGGCTATGACTATGCCCATGATCGTGGCCGTGCCCGCCGCTGCTGAGAAGCCACGCAGTCGCGACGTTCACCGCGAGACCAACGACCGCAATCGGGATCGCCTCGCCAAAATGGATCGGCACCGGGTCGATAATGCGTAGCACGGCCTCGTAGCCGATCAGGATCGCGATCATGGCGAGAATGATGGCACTGGTGAAGCCAGCCAGATCGCCGAGCTTGCCAGTGCCGAAGGTGAAGCGCCGGTCGTCGGCATGCTCTCGGGCGTAGGTGTAGGCCAGCGCCGCGAGCAGCAGCGCACCTGCATGGGTGCTCATGTGCAGCCCATCCGCGACGAGCGCGATCGACCCGAACAGCAGGCCGCCGATGATCTCGGCCACCATCATGGCCCCGCAGAGCCCGATGACAGCCCAGGTCCTGCGCTCGCCTGTCTCGTGACCCGGGCCGAGGAAGCGGTGCGAATGGTGAAGCGGCGCAGCCGCGATGCCGTGGTCGTTCATGGACACGCTCACTTGAGATAGGTGCGCACAACATCGATCAGCTCGGCCGCGCCCCTCGCGCGCTCGGCGTCCGGCTCGCTGTCCGGGTTCACGACGTGGTGGCGGATATGATCTTCCATCAGCTCAGCCGTTAGGCCGTTGATGGCTCCGCGCATCGAGGCAACCAGCATCAGCACGTCCGCGCAGCCGATCTCGGCTTCAAGGGCGCGCTCGACCGCCTCCGCCTGCCCTTTGATCCGGCGCACGCGAGCGAGCAGCTTGGTCTTGTCCTTGATCGTGTGAGCCATGGCCGTGTTTCCCGGGCGACGCATAGGGGGCTACCCTATCCCACTGGTCGAGGCAAGAGGAGCGAGAACGCCAGTTCACTTTGGGTGTACCCAAAGCAAACCAACATCTGAGGCGGGTCCCATGTCGAAACGACGAGGCTGTCGAGCGGCGCCCTGCATCCGCTTTCGCCTATCCTTTCCAAAATCAGCCCGTCAGCTCTCCACCCGACTCGTTTGCTCCCTCATCACGCAGTCATCCGGCCGAACTGCATCGGCCGTTGCTTCAACCGCGGCAGAGAGCGGGCGCCTTTTCTCTGCGACCATCATTCGAGCGCCTGATACACCAGCGCCCTCAGTTGCAGCTCCGGCAGGTCGAAGCTCATCATCGATTGCGTGATGAACAGCGCCACGATCTCGTCCTTCGGATCGACCCAATAGTGCGTCTTGGCGGCGCCGGACCAGCCGAATTCGCCGACGGAGCCGGGCGCGCCGGTCTGGGCGATGTCGAGCGCCACGCGTGAGCCGAGGCCGAAGCCGTAGCCCATGAGCGGCAGGCCGCCGATCTCGAGCGGCAGGAGCGCCGCAGGAATGCGATTGGAATGCATCAATTCGAGCGTCTTGCGGCCGATCACGCACCGGCCGTCGAGCGTCCCTCCGTTGCAGAGCATCTGAGCGAAGCGGAAGTAGTCGCCGACCGTGCCGAACAGACCATGCCCGCCGCGTTGGAACGTGTCGGGTTTGTCGACCGGATAGCTGGCCGAGACGTCGAATGTCTGGTTGACGCCCCGCAGCCAGGCTTCGTGAC
>JAYVMK010000247.1:0-4121 GCA_043758995.1 Lichenibacterium sp.
GAACGGCTCGCGGCTGCCGTCGGGTTCGACGGGCTCATCACCGGCCAGGAGCACGATCTGCATGACCGGGGTTCGACCGCCACCATGGCGCGGCTCGAAGTCCTGAATCATCAGAAAACCAGTGTGCTGTTCGAGGCCGCCCTCGAAATCGGTGCTCGCGTGGCCGGGGCCGAGGATCGGTCGATCGACAAGCTCCGCCAAGTCGCCGCTCATCTCGGCCTCGCCTATCAGATTGCCGACGACCTCTTCGATGTCTCGGTCTCGGTCGGGCCGAAATCGAAGGACGTCAACCAGGACGATGGCAAGCCGACAGTCGTGTCGATCCTCGGAGCCGAGCGGGCACGCGAGCGATTCGGTCACCACATGGCCGAGGCCTTGAAGCTGCTTCCAACGCGTGGGGCTGGCGGACAGCCGCTCAGGGACTACATCGTGGTGACCTTCGCCCAGACCAGACTGTGCTGAGCAGGATCCCATCGCCATGACAGCGACTACCGCCCCTACCCGCTCGACGGACCGTTTTGCGCGCCAGACCGCCGTGGGCCTCGGCCTCGCCGGCACCGTCGTCGGTGGGTGGCTCGCGCTGCATGTCGGCGACGTGTTCCTCCTTCCGTGGCATGTGGCACTGGTTCTCGCCCCCTTGCTGGTGGCGCTGCAGTGCTGGCTGTCGGTGGGCCTCTTCATCGTGGCCCACGATGCCATGCATGGCTCGCTGGCGCCCTTTCGCCCCCGGATCAATCGCGCGGTCGGCCGCGTGGTCCTCATGCTCTACGCCGGGATCTGGTACGACGGCTTGGTGACCCGACACTTCGCCCATCATCGCGCGCCCGGAACCGAAGAGGATCCGGATTTCGCAGGCGACGGGCATGCGCCCTTCCTGACCTGGTTCGGACGTTTCTTCGCCGAATACCTGTCGCTTGGCCAAGTGGCTCGGCTGATGGCCGGGTCGGCCATCTACAGCTTCCTGCTGCATGTCCCAATGGAGCGCCTTCTCCTGTTCTGGGCACTGCCGGCGATCCTGTCAGCCTTCCAACTCTTCTACTTCGGCACGTACCTGCCGCATCGCGCCGAAGAATCCGGCTTTGCCGACGATCACCGCTCCCGTTCGAACGACTTTCCCTGGATCCTGTCGCTGCTGACGTGCTTCCATTTCGGCTATCACCACGAACACCATGATAATCCCTCGGTGCCGTGGTGGCGGCTGCCGGCCCAGCGCCGGCCCGCCATTCGTCCCGAAGGCGTCTGAGGATGGGAAACGCTCTCGGCAACGCGTTGGTCGTTCTCGTCACGGTGGCGGGAACCGAACTGGCCGCTGTGGTGATCCACCGCTACGTCATGCACGGCTTCGGCTGGGGGTGGCATCGTTCACACCATGAGGCTCACGACGATCTGCTCGAGGAGAATGATCTTTACGCCGTCTTCTTCGCGGGCTTCGCCATTCTGCTGATGGCGGCAGGCCACTGGGTCGAGCCTCTGTTCTGGATGTCGATCGGTCTCGTGGTCTACGGTATCCTCTACTTCATGGTTCATGACGGCCTCGTCCATCAGCGCTGGCCGTTCCGTCACGTGCCCCGCCGCGGCTACCTGAAGCGTCTCTACCAGGCGCACAAACTGCACCATGCCGTCGACGGTCGGGACGGGACGGTCTCCTTCGGCTTCCTCTATGCCCCGCCGCTCGATCGATTGCGCGAGGCTCTTCGGCGCAACGGAACGCTGCAGCGCTGATCGGCTGATCGCACGTTAAAGCGATCCTCAGCATTCGCATGATAGGAGTAACGAAGAGCGGGCCGGATCCCGAGAATCTGTGGGTTGTGGGCCGATGCTCTTGAGCTCGGCCCAGGCGTGATGCGTTACGGAGTCGGACATGGCAGGCGGCTGCACTGAGGGGATCGACACGGGTTTCGTGTCGCTGGGCTATGCCAAGGTCGCGTTTCTGGGAGTTGTCCAGGGTCTGACCGAGTTGATGCCCATCTCGTCGACCGCGCATATGCGCATCGTCCCCGCTCTACTGGGCTGGCAGGACCCCGGGTCTGCCTTTTCGGCCGCCATGCAACTCGCCGCCCTCGCGGCCGTCATTTCCTATTTCTGGCGCGACGTCTCTGGCATCGGTGGAGGTGCGATCCGTGCTGCGCTGAAGGGTCAGTTCGGAGCCTGGGACTTTCGTTTCGCCGTCTGGGTGGTGCTCGCCACGGTGCCGATCGGCGTCGCAGGACTACTCCTGTCGTCGCGGCTCAACTCCTGCGGCTCGCCACTGCGCGGGCTGCAGGTCGTGGGTGTCTCCTGCATCGCCATGGCGATCCTGTTGGCCATTGCCGAACTCTATTGCCGCCATCGCCGCGTGCTGGCCGATATGACGCTTCTCGACGCCATGGTGGTGGGGATCGCCCAAATCGGCGCTCTCATTCCAGGCGTCTCGCGCTCCGGCTCGACCCTGACAGCCGCCCTGTTCCTCGACCTCAAGCGCGAGGAAGCGGCGCGCTTTTCCTTCCTGCTCGGCATTCCGGCCATCGCTCTGGCGGGGCTGAAGGAACTCTACGAGCTTCATAAGGCGCATCTCGACGCTCAGGGTTGGTCGGTGCTGGCCGTCGGTCTCATTGTCGGGACGATCTCCGCTTTCGTCGCCATCGCGCTGCTGTTGCGGATCCTCGAGCGGTTCTCGACCTGGCCCTTCGTCATCTACCGCGCCCTGATCGGGATCCTGCTGATCTATGGGGCGTCGGTGGGCTGGCTGTCGTGAGTCGGCCCGAGCGTCAAGCGGTGCCGAACCGCGCGAGGTAGCGGCTGTCGAGATCGCTGAGTGGCAGCACCGCCAGGACGTCGGTGGTGCCGAAAGCGCGATCCACAACGACCCCGTCTCCGAAGCGGGCGCCGGCCCGGAGGTAGCCTTTGATCAAGGGCGGCAGCCCGGCCAGAGCCTCCCGCCGCTCGAGATGCGCGACAGGCACCCGCGTCACCACGGCACCTCGGCCCTGGAATGGCGCGGCCTGCCACTCCGAAGCCGCCCGGGCGACATGGAGCAGGGTGCTCAGAGGCCGCGCCAAGCTGTCGAGATCGCTCCCTTCGAAGCTGGCACAGCCCATCAGCACATCGGTGCGATGATGCTGCGCATAGGCCCAAATGCCTCGCCAGAGCAGCTCGATCGTCCGTTTCGAGCGGTAGCGCGGCAGCACGCAGGAGCGGCCAAGCTCCAGGAATCTCTTGTCCGAATGGCGCGCCAGCAGCGGCGCGATGGCGAATTCCCGAGCCGTGTAGAAGCCCCAGTGTCGCTCAGCCACGTCCTGCCGCAGCAGACGATAGGTCCCGACGATCTTCGGACGCCGCAGACCCGTCCTCTTGTCGACGGCGGCATGGTCGACCACGACGAGATGGTCGCAGATCGCGTCAAAGGAGCAAAGGTCTCGGCGGTTCAGTGCCGAGGCGGCTGTCGGCTTGGCGTGCCCGTGTTCAAAGAAGACCTTGTAGCGGATGCGCTGGGCGCGTCGGATCTCTTTGCGTCCCTCGGCCAGCCTGACTTCCAGGTCTCCCATGCGGCCCAAAGACCAACTTGGCGCGGCGGAGACCGGTGCCGACCATCCCCAATTCGTCCCACCCGCCCAGGCCAGCCGCACCGCCGACGCGGAATTCTCCTAGGCCGCGATGGCGATCGCGCTGCGCGGCGCATGATACATGGCGCCCTCCTCGGGCGGTGGTGACCAGGTTTTTGCCACACACCACGGGTCGCCCAAGCTTTTATGACGGCGCGGGCCTCACCACGGCCGTGCGGCGGATCATGGCCTTACGACGGCCTCCTTCCCGAACCGGCAGATCTCCTGTGCCTGCAGAAGACCATAGGCGGTGAGCCGCGAGCCGACAGGTGCCACGGCAAAGCCCCGCCAGTCGGAGCGCCCTGCCCCAGGCACGGCACCGGCTCCGAGGCCCACCACGGTCCCGGCGGCATCCACCAGGACGATTCGGCGGATCAGGCGTCTCGATGGACCGTCCCAGGCCGTGCCCGACAGGCGCACACCATTCTGGCCCAGCGCCGGGTCGGCGACGGCAATGCCCAACTCTCCCCCACAGCGGTCCGGCTCGGCGATCGCTCCGCGCTCGGTGACCGGCCGGCCCAGCGATTCGAAGTCCGAGGT
>JAYVMK010000248.1:0-8046 GCA_043758995.1 Lichenibacterium sp.
TCCTCTTCGAAGAGTCCGATGCGGTTGGCGGCGAAATAGTCGCGCAGGATGGCCGTCGAGAACAGGCCGAACTGCGGAAAGTCGTAGGCTTGGCGAAGCAGCGCCGTGTTGGTGTTCATCGGCCCAAAGAAGGGCTCATATTCCTGGATCAGAAAAAGGAAGCGCTCATGCCCGAGAGTGACCTCGGCCTTGTGGGCCACATGGGCGCTCCAGCCGCTCGTCGCGACGAAACGGTCCTCCGGCGAGACGTCGAGCGGCATCGACCGGTCATAGCGGTAGGCGAGCTCGACGACGTCGAACAGACGATCGAGCCCGGGATATCTGGCGATCCGGCTCCGCCAGTTGCTCAACTGAACGTCCGTCTCTTCGAGCAGCACGATCCGAACAGCGTGACCGTCCCGGTGCAACCTCAGCGCAAGGTTGAACATTCCGATGTAACCTCCGAAGAGGTAGTCGAAATTGATGGTCGCAAGCAGCAGGTTGACCCGGCGCGGACCGCCAGAGAAAACTCGCAAGGTGAGGGGCGAGATCTTATGAAAGGTCCAGCCGACGTGGCCGAAGGCAAAGGCGGCGACGTCCCGTCCAGTCCCGGAATGGCGGAAGTCGATCGGCGCGGCAGGA
This sequence comes from Lichenibacterium sp., assembly GCA_043758995.1. GTDB lineage: Bacteria > Pseudomonadota > Alphaproteobacteria > Rhizobiales > Beijerinckiaceae > Lichenihabitans. The sequence continues at coordinate 622 of JAYVMK010000248.1, forward strand.
TCGCCGCTCGTCATCAGATGACGAAGGCCATGGATATAGCGCTTCTGGCGAATGCGCCGGGTTTCACGAGTCCGAAAAGCGCGGTAGGCGGCCTGCCGCGTGCGCGAGATCAACACGGCGCGCAGGAAATGGCCTTCGTGGTTCAGCGTCGGCCGTTTCTCGATGGCGGCGAGCAGCCGCTCGCGAAGGGCCGGGGCGAGACGTGACAACCCACTGAGGCGCTCGAGTGTCCGTCGAACGGCCGGGCGCGCGCCTGGATGGCGAAGCAGCAGAATGCGCGCCAGAACGACCTTCTGAGCGACCAGCGACTGCCGATCGAGCGTCGCCCGGGTGATGATGTCACGCAGCATTTGGCGAAGCGGACCGCGATGGCGCAGTGCGGAGAGAATCGCCCGTCCGGCGGCCGCAAGGCCCGGAGCATCGGCGTCTCTCTTATGGCCGATGACATTGCCGCCGTGCTGGACGTAGTCGTGCAGCGCTCGATCGACGTAACGGATGGTGCCCGCGGCAAGCGCGTTGAGACCGATCCAGTGATCATGGTAGGCGGCGCCGAGCCGCTCCGGGAAGGGCAGGATCTGCTTCAGCAAAGCCGCCCGGAACAGGCTCGAGGCACCCATGACCGTGTTGGCTGCCATGAGGCTCGGCAGCGAGGTGAAATTATTGCGGCGCGTGACCCAGAATGTCTCCGAACGCGTCCGGCCGTCCGTGTCGACGATGCGGACGTCGGCATAGACGAGTTGCGCCTCGGCATCGAGCGCGCCCAGAAGCGTCTCGATCTTGTCGTCGTGCCAGCGATCATCCTGGTCGCTCAGCGCCACGGCATCGGCATCGGCCGGCACGGCACGCAAGGCGCGTTCGAAATTGCCGTAGAAGTCGAGCCGGTCGCGGTTGCGCAAGAAGACGAAACGCGGGTCGTCGAGGAGCGACGCCATACGCTCCACCACGACATCCGACGAGGCATCGTCGGAGACGATGCAGATCCAATTCTCGTAAGTCTGGGCTTTGATCGACGCGATCTGCGCGGCGAAGAGGTCGAGCGGCGGCTGGTGGGTCGCCATGCAGATGGCAACGCGCGGCCCCTGGCCCGGCCACGTCACCGCGAGCGCCGCCCGGCCGTCGCCGGGCAACAGGGTCAAGGTCCCGATGTCCTGTTCCAGAACGGCCCCGTCCCGGGTCACGAGCCGGAGGCGGACCGGCCGTGTCACGGACGTCGTAACGGCGGGCAGGGCGAGAACGGCCTCGAAGCCGCTGAAGAAGGAGTGACCCTCGGGGTCGTGCGCCATTTCGGCGTCGAGCACGTCCGGCCGAGGCTGGGAATGGTCCGTGACAGGATAGCGCGTGTCGCCGATGACGATGTCGAGAAAGCGGATGCGGCCGCGTCGCGGATAGGCCCAGCCCTGGACGAACAGAGCTGTACCGAGGCCGGTGCGGAGCGATGTGGGAAGGCGCTCGACCTCGGCGCGGAGCACGTTCGGCAATGCCGCATCTTGAGCCTCGGCGCGGGTCAGAAAATGCGCCAGGGGAAGCACGCCGTCCCGGTCGGCGTCGGGGAAGAGGTCGCGATAGCGATGCGCATCGAAACTCGGATGCGGAGCGAGGTCTTTCAAATCGGAATGATGGCGGCGCAGACGTCGCGACGCGACTAGGCCGGCTCCTGCCAAGCGACGAGCTTCGAGCCGTTGCATCCGCCGGGATTGGCGTCCTTCGGCGCGGAGGAGAGCGGCCCAGTTCTCCGGACGGCCGACCAGCTTGAACAGGACACGCCCAAGTGGGTGGCCGGCCAGAGCGTCGAGCCGCGCCCGTGTCCCACGATCATTGTCGGTCATCGTGCCTCGGATCAGCACCTCGATGCTCCGGGCTGCACCGGGTCGGGAGGGTTATGCGCCTGTCCGGCCGGGGCATAAAGCCAAAGCCAACTCGTCGCGCTCCCTCCGCTGCAGCCATAGGCAGGCGTAGAGAGACAACGAAAGCGCGTTCATCAAGCGAAGGAAAAGCGCTTGTGACCGTGATAGCTGGCCACGACGGGGCTCAGCACGCCGATGACATGGGCCATGAGTTCGGCGTTCCAGGTGATATGCAGCGCCGGGAAGACGAATTTGGCGAGGCCGATGCTGACCGCCAGCACTTGCAGCAGGGCCGCGACATTGACCAGCGCGAAACGTCCGTATTCGACATGCAGGCTGCGGCCGGAGGCCGAGAAGACGAACAGGCGGGCCAGGAAGAAGGCCGTCGTCATGCCGACCCCGTAGGCCAGAGTCACGGCTGCCGCGTAGGGCATGACGTCTTCGAAGACGATGCGGCTCACGACGTTGACGGCGGCAGCGAGACCACCGGTCATCAGAAAGGCCAGGAACCGACGTGCTTCGGGGCGACGAAGCCGACTGGCGACGGGCTTCAGCTTCATGCGGCGGCTCCCGTTCCTCTTGGCGCAGTCCCTTGGATGGACTCCACCGTCGCATATTCGGCTTGCCGAAGGGTTGCTGCATTGCAACGGGTCTTGCCTGTTCTCATGCGGTCGGGCAGGCGTCTCACGTCCTCACTGCTCCGGCCAGGCCCGAGCCGGTCTCGCTTTCGGCCGATGCTGCGCGATCACCCCCGAGTGCGCGCGCGGCATTCAGGTCGACAACCACCCCGCCGGCGCGATCCTTGAGGAGCTTGGCGAAAGACGGGATGGCCTCGGCAAAGACCCGGTCGGCATCGGCTCGGCTTCCCGACGCGATAGCGGCGGCGAAAGTCTCGAGCCAGCGCGTGATGCGGGCGCGATCATAACCGACCGTGCGGGCTGCTGTGACGCCGTCGACGCCGATGTCGAGCATCGGCTCATCGCCGGTGAAGAGATACTCGTTGAGGCGCTCGCCCTTGCGGACCCCGGTGAAGACGATCTCCATGTCGCGGCCCGGCTCGAAACCCGCCATGCGGATCATGCGAGTGGCGAGATCGACGATGCGAGCCGGCTGGCCCATTTTCAGGACGTAGACGGAGGCGCGTTCGGCATTGGCGGTCTTGCGGCCGAGCGCATGGGCCGAGGCCGTCAGCACGAGGTCGCAGGCCTCCCGCACCGTCATGAAGTAGCGCACCATGTCGGGATGCGTGACGGTCACGGGGCCGCCGCGCTCGATCTGCGCCTTGAAGCGCGGCACGACGGAGCCGACCGAGCCGAGCACATTGCCGAACCGCACTGACAGGAGCCGCACCGGCCGCAGGGCAGCGGCGGCTTCGGCGTCGAGAAGCTGCGCGTAGATCTCGCAGAACCGCTTCGTGGCACCCAGGATCGAGACCGGATCCACGGCCTTGTCGGTCGAAATCAGAACGGCCGCGGCCGCGGTCTGCGCGGCCGCGTCGGCGATATTCACCGAACCGAAGACGTTGGTCTTGATCGCCTCCGTCCAGTCCACTTCGAGGAAGGGGACCTGTTTCAGCGCGGCCGCGTGGAAGACGAGATCGGGCTTGAAGTCGCGGAAGAGGCCGAAGATTCGGTCGCGGTCGCGCACGTCGGCGATCTTGCCCGTCAGCGTGACGGATCCGGTGCAGAGCGGCGCCAGAGTCTCGAGGATGTTGTAGAGCGCCGGCTCGGAGTGATCGAGGATCAGCAGGTCGGAGACTCCGAAGGCGATGAGCCGAGCGCAAATTTCGGAGCCGATGGAGCCGCCCCCGCCCGTCACGATGGCGCGCTTGCCTTGCAGCAGGTCCGCCAACATGGCGCGGTCGACCTCGACGCTCGGGCGGAACAGCAAGTCCTCGATGGCGACCGGCTTCAGAGCGGCGGTGACGCTCGCCCCGTCTTCGACCGTCTGCATGCGCGACAGCGGGATGGCGAGGCGATTAGCCGTCGCGAGCAGCAATTCGGACTCGGTCTCCGGGACGAAGCCGTTGGGAGCCACGATGATGCGGGCGATCGGCTGATTACCGTCCTGGGCTTCCGCGACGACGCGTTCGAGCTCGCCGTAATTGCCCAGCACCGGCACGTTGCGGATCGACGTGCCGTGATCGCTGCGCTGGGGCGACAGGATGGCGCGGGCTACGAAGCGGCGGCGCAGCCCGGTTTCGAGAGCGCGCAGCACCACTTCGGCCTCGGTGGCACGCCCCAGGATGACGACGTTGCTGGCGCTTTCGCGATCGCCGGCCCGACGCGACTGCATGTATTTGAGATAGCGGTAGGCGAGGCGGGGGCCGCCGAGCAGGAACATCTGCAGGAGCCAGTAGATCGCGACCGTCTTCTCGCCGAACATCAGCCAGGTCGTCAGGCCCCGGGCCAGCAGCACGTAGTCGCCGACAAGCATGATCAGGGCGAGCACGCTCGCCGCCTTGAAGATGTTGAACAGGTCCGGCAGCGAGGCGAAGCGCCACTTCGACGCGTAGAGCGGGAAGACGCGATAGACTAAGGCCGCCACCGCAACGAAGAACGGCATCACCCACACGATCTCGTCAGCCATGGGAGCCAACTGCCAGAACTGATAGCGCAGGATAAGGCAGCCGCCGAAGCTCAACGCCGTCGCCACGAGGTCATGAGCGATGATGATGCCGCGCTTGAACACCTGCGACAGAGCCGGCGTGTCTTTGAGTGTCGTCATCGATCCCCTGGGGCTGCCCGGTACGGCGGCGAGTGGTCCGGGCCGTCGAATATGAGTGCCGGTTTAGCGGATCTCGTCGGCGAAAGCATCCCGTGTTCGCCCGCCTGCAGGGTCGGGGTTGGCCGGGCGGGGCCTCGATCCCTATAAGCGGCGCGCGGCTCGGGCGTTTCGCCTTCTCGAGGTCGCGGTAACCGGATGCGGCATGACGGCAGACCAAAACGCAAACCCTTCCTCGGTGGCTGCCTTCGGCTCCGTCGTCGTGCTGGGCGCCGGCAACATCATCGCGAACTGTCTCATGACGCGGCTGTCGGCGGCGGGCGTAACGGTGCAAGCGGTCGCGCGCCGGGAGATCCCGCTTCCGGCCGGCGTGACCCTGACCCGCGTCGATGTCGCGGAGGACAGCTCCTGGTCGGTACCCCCCGGCTCGGCGGTCGTCAGCACCCTGCCTCTGGCGCTGCTCGCCTCGGTTCTGCCGCAGCTCGCCGGAGCGCGATCGATCATCGCCATCGGATCGACGAGCCTCTTGTCGAAGGCCGATAGCGACGAGGCCAAGGACCGCGCGATCGCGCGCAAGCTCGAGCGGTCCGAAACCGCGCTGGCCGACTGGTCCGAGCATCACGGCGTCGCCTGGACGGTGCTCCGGCCGACACTGGTCTATGACGGCTATAACGATCGCAACATCGCCCGGATAATTCGGCTGGTGCGGCGCTCCCGCGTCCTGCCGATCGCGAGACCGTCTTCCGGCCTGCGCCAGCCGATCCATGCCGACGATATCTCCAAGGCCATCATAGGCGCGCTCGATAATCCCCGCGCAGCCGGGCGGGCCTTCAACATCGCAGGAGGCGAGGTCTTGACCTACCGCGCCATGGCGGAGCGCGTCTTCCGCAGCCAGGGTCTGACACCGCGCTTCATCGTCCTGCCGGTGTCCTGGCTGCGCCTCGCCTTCGGCTTGGCCGCCCGGGCCCGGCTGCTGCGCGAGTCCGGTTTCGGCAGCGCCGTCTTCGCCCGGATGAACCAGGATCTCGTCTTCGACATCGCCGACGGCCTGGAGGTCCTGGGTTATGCCCCGCGGCGCTTCGAGCCACCACGCTGGGACGCACGATAGGCTCGCGCCGTTCGGCGCCGCAGCATCAGCCGGCGCGGGCCGCGATCTCGCTCTGGAGTTCCGGCACGTTGTAACCGAGCGCATCGGCCATCATCTTGCCGTAGCGAACGCTTTCCGAAATGCCGCGGTCCTCGGGATAGTAGAAGCAGGTGTCGGCGACCTGCAGCCCGTGAACCGGCGTCTGGACCGGCGGGATCATGGCGGCGAAGCCCGGCGGACAGATCGGCTGAGCGTAGCGAAGCCGGGCCACATGGCCATCGATCCGGTCGGCCTCGGTGATCGCCGGGTTGACCTTGCGAATGGCCGCGAAGGCCTCGTCGAGCAAGGCTTTGTCCGACCAACCCCAGCGCGGGTTCGTGGTCGGCATATAGTAGGGCACGTAGACGATCGTGTCGCCCGTATCGCGAAGGTTCGAGAATTCGATGATGCCCGGGATCGGCACCCCGGGCTCGACGATATTGACCCAGAAATGCGGCGTCACCGACCGTCGCAGTTTGAACACCAGGCAGGCGACGCCGATGTTCTGGATGGCATCGTATTCCGCCTTCGACGCCTCCGGCAGGCCGGGGATCATGCGCGAGACGAGGGGGGTCGGCACCGTCGAGATCACGGCGTCGGCGGGGATCGTACCGGAACCTGTCCGCACCCCTTTGGCGCGGCCACGCTCGACCAAGACCTCTTCCACCAGTTCGCCGAGCCGGACCGTGCCGCCAAGCGCGCGGATGCGCTCGACCAGCGCCGTCACCAGAGTCTCGGTGCCGCCTGCGATATGGCCGAGCTCTTCCTGCATCAGCGATTTTCGCGAGTTGCCGAGCCGCCGGATGCGCGTCCAGATCCAGGCGGCCGAGACATTGTCGGCGTGTTCGTAGAATTTCAGCGCGAACAGCGGATGCCACAGCTTGTCGTAGACGGCGCGGCCGCACCAGCGCGTGATCCAGTCCTTTGCCGAGGTGGTTTCGAGCGCATCCCATCGCGCTCGCTTGGCCGACAAGAACATGAGCGCGCCGTAGCGGATCTTCGAGATCAGGTCGAGCTTGGGGAAGCGCAGGAGCGCGATCGGGTCGCCCCATTTATGCAGAGCGCCGCCGATGAAATAGCCCATCGTGGTCGGCTTCCAGACCATCCGGTCCCCGATGCCGAGCTCCGTCATGAGGTCGAAGGTCGGCTGATCGGTGCGGCAGACGAAATGGTAGTAGCGTTCGAGCGACAAGCCGCCGAAGTCGAAATGGGCTGCCATGCCGCCCGCCTCGGAACCGGCTTCGACGACCGTGACGGCGTGGCCGGCCTTTGCGGCATGATAGGCGGCGGCGAGGCCCATGGCCCCCGCGCCGACGACGACGATGCGCATGAGATCAGAAGTCCAAGACGACCGACGCGAAGCGCGGGTCGTTGAAGGTTTCGCGGAAAGCAGCGTCGAGCGGCGTCGGGGTGACGCCGAAGATGCCCGGCCAGTCGATGACCTCGAAGAGATCGGGAGTGACGAGAGCGGCCAGCTGGTTCGCCGTGAAGGGCGGGTTCTTGTCCACCAGGGCGTAGGTCAACAGCAGGCGGCGAAACAGGCCATAAGGGATCGTGACGATGCGTGCCTTGGCGCCGGCCGCCGTCTTCACGGCCCGCATCATGTCGATGTAATCGAGCGTGGTCAGGCCGGAGATGTTGTTGGCGCCCGTGCTGCGGCGCTCGAGGCAGCTTATGATGATGTTGGAGAAGTCGCCGGCATAGAGCGGCTGGCGCCTGAACTTGCCGTCG
>JAYVMK010000249.1:0-9247 GCA_043758995.1 Lichenibacterium sp.
GAGATCCACGGCGGCTCCCTCAGGATCCGCTCCTTGGTCGGCCGCGGCACGATCGTGATGATCCACCTGCCCGGCCCGGTGCCGCAGGTCGCGCCGCCCCGTCTCGCCTACTCGCGCGCGACGCCGGTGCAGGCCGCTACCCCGGCGCAGCCACCTCGCCGCAGCGTCCAGGCCGCAAAGGGATCGGTCGCCTGACGGAGGCTCGACGGGGCCTCACGCCCTAAGCCGTGCTGCGCGGCGCCGAAAGAGGGGTGGTTGCAACTTGATCTTCGCTGCCCCTCGCCGAAGTGATGCGGCTTTGCGCCACCGGCAGGCTCATCGTCACGCGAAGCCCAGGTTCGTTGTCGGCGAGCGAGAGATCGCCGCCATGAAGACGGGCGATGGCGGTGGCGAGCGACAGGCCGAGACCCGAGCCCGGCCGCGACCTCGATCCTTCCAGCCGCACGAACCGGTCGACCACGCGTCCGCGGTCCTGGGGCGGGATCCCGGGCCCGCAGTCGGCCACGGTGAGGTCCACCTTGTCGCTCGCTCGTTTCACCGACACGGTGATCACCGAGGAGCCTCCATCCAGGGGGACGCCATACTTCAGCGCATTGTCGATGAGGTTGGCGACCGCCTGCCCCATCAATTCCCGGTTCAGATGGACCATCAGGCCCGGCTCGATCTCGGATCGCAGCGTCAGGCCCTCTTCTTCGGCCGAGGGCTCGTAGAGTTCGACGACATCGGCCACGACCGCCCCGACCTCGCTTTCAACGAGGGCGTCATGCCCGCTACCGGCTTCGGCGCGGGCGATCATCAGCAGGGCATTGAAGATCCCGATCAGTCCGTCGGCCTCGCGGATGACCTTCTCCAGAGCCTCGCGCTGGCGCTCCGCATCGTCCCCTGACCGGAGAGCCTCCTCGGCGCCGTTGCGGAGCCGGGTCAACGGCGTCCTGAGGTCATGAGCGATGTTGTCAGACACTTCGCGCAGGCCGACCATGAGCCCCGCGATACGGCCGATCATGGCGTTGAGGTTCTCGGCCAGCCGATCGAGTTCATCGCCGGTTCCCGACAGAGGGAGCCGTCGCGCGAGGTCACCGGTCATGATGGATTTGGCACTGGCGTTCATGGCGTCGACCCGGCGCAGAATCCGGAAGGACATCACGAGGCCGCCGACCAGCCCGACCAGCATCACCCAGCCAAGTGAGGTGAAGAGCGCGTGGATCATGACCTCGCGCAGGTTCTCTCGCTCCTCGAGGTCGCGCCCGACGAGGAGGCGGAAGCCGCTGGAGAGCAGCAGCACCTGAGCCAGCGCCAGATGATTGGCGCGCGCTTCGTTCCGCCGCTCGTAGGTGATCTCGATCAGCCCAGGATGATCGATGATCCCGGGCGGCAGGCTCGCCACATTGCCGGCGAGCGGTTCGCCGGCGAAGTTGGTGACGAGATAGAGGGAGGATCCCGGCTGCTCGGTGCGGCGCTCGACGGTCGCGATGAGCTGGCGCACGCCGCCGGAATCATATTGCTCGGTCAGTCCGTTGATCTCCGCCTCGATGGTCTGGCCGATCTGCCCGTCGAGGAGCTGGTTCACGTCCCAGTCGATGCCGCCGAGCACGACCCCGGCTCCGATGGCGAAGATCACCAGATAGGCCAGCGACAGCTTGAAAGCCGTCGTGCGGAACAGCTTACCGACGATCGTCACGGATCATGTATCCGGCCCCGCGGATCGTGTGCAGCAACGGTGCATCCGGCCCCTTGTCGATCTTAGACCGCAGCCGCGAAATATGGACGTCGATGACGTTGGTCTGCGGGTCGAAGTGATAGTCCCACACGTGTTCGAGCAGCATCGTGCGGGTGACGACCTGGCCGGCATTGCGCATCAGATACTCGAGCAGGCGGAACTCGCGCGGCTGAACCGGAATCTCCTTGGCGTTCCGCGACACCTTGTGGGCCAGCCTGTCGAGTTCGAGCGTGCCGACACGGTAGGAGGTCGGCTCACCGCTCCCCAGCGGCTTGCGGCGCGCCAGGATTTCGACCCGGGCCAGGAGTTCGGAGAAACTGTAGGGTTTGGCGAGGTAATCATCGCCGCCGGCGCGCAGGCCTTTGACACGGTCGTCGACCTGGCCCAGCGCCGATAGGATCAGGACGGGCGTCTCGACCTTCTGGGCGCGAAGCCCACCGATCAGCGACAGTCCGTCGAGCTTCGGCAGCATCCGGTCGACGACGAGGACCTCGTACTGGCCCTCCTGCGCCATGGCCGAACCCTGGAGCCCGTCCGGCGCGACGTCGACCGTGTGACCGGCCTCGCCGAAAGCTTTGACGAGATAGTTCGAGGCCTCTGGATCGTCCTCGATCACCAGGATGCGCATGGCTTCGGGATCCTCGCTGGAATGAGCTGATGGAGAAATGAAGTTTGCTCGGCCGGCGCCGTTCGTCGTCGAGCTTGAAGCCTGTCCGAGGATGCAACCGATTCCGGCATCCGATCATGAAAACGGCAGGCGGGACGCGAGTCCAGCCTGCCGCTGTCGTCCTGGATCCGGCACCGCAGGAGCGCTGCGGGACCGATTGTCAGGAGCCGCTGGGGTCAGCCGGCGTTCTGGGTGGAGAGCGCCAGATAACGGATGTTATCGCCGGTCTTCACCCGGAGCAGCACGGCCTTGTGGCCGTCCTTCTTGGCGTCCGCCAGGGCGGTGACTACGTCGGCCGGGCGGTTGACCGCCTTGCCGGCGGCTTCGAGGATAACGTCGCCGGTCTGCAAGCCTTTCTGAGCCGCGGCACCGTCCGGATCGATGTCGGACACGACCACACCCGCACTGCCCGCTCCGGTGACCGAAACCGCAGGCGCCAGTGTCAGGCCGAAGTTCGACAGCTGGGACTTCTCATCCGCCGGCTTTGGCAGGTCGGCCTTGGCCTGCTGGTCGTTGGGCAAGGTGCCGAGCGTCACGTCGACGTTCTTCTGCGCGCCGCCCTGCCAGACCGTCAGCGTCACCTTCTTGTCGGGACCGATCCCCGCGATCTTGCGGGACAGTTCCTTGGGTCCGTCGACGGTCTCGCTGTTCACGGCCGTGATGACGTCACCCGACTTGATGCCGGCCGCCGCCGCAGGAGAGCCGTTCTGCGGCTCGGCCACGAGTGCCCCCTTGGCGTCCTTGAGACCCAGCGTGTCGGCGATGTCGGCCGTCACGGGCTGGATCTGGATACCGAGCCAGCCGCGCGCCACGACGCCCTTGTCGCGGAGGTCCTGGATCACGCCCTTGGCGACTTCCGTCGGGATGGCGAAGCCGATGCCGACGCTGCCGCCCGAGGGAGAGAAGATCGCCGTGTTGATACCGACGACCTGCCCTTCGGTGTTGAAAGTCGGGCCGCCCGAGTTGCCACGGTTCACCGGCGCGTCGATCTGCAGGAAGTCGTCGTAGGGGCCGGCGCCGATATCACGTCCGCGAGCCGAGACGATGCCGGCCGTGACCGTACCGCCGAGGCCGAAGGGGTTGCCGACCGCGATCACCCAATCGCCGACGCGCGGCACGGTGGGCGCCCACTGGACGAAGGGATAGTTCGAGCCGGATTTCACCTTGATGAGGGCGAGATCGGTCTTCTTGTCGGTTCCCACCACGGTGGCGGGCACGGTCTTGCCGTCCTGCAGCGCCACTTCGACTTCCGTCGCATTCTCGACGACATGGTTATTGGTGACGATGTAGCCGTCGGACGAGATGAAGAAGCCCGAGCCCTGCGCCATGCCGGTATGAGGATGGGGCTTCTGACCGTTCATGCCGCCGCGTTGCTGGAACTGGCGGAAGAAGCGCTCCAGCGGATCGCCCTTGGGAATGTTGGGCATGCCCTGCGGCGGCGAGGCGTCCTCGTCGTCCGAGGCGTTTTCGACCATCTTGACCTTCACCGACACGACGGCGGGGCTGACGCGATCGACGACATCCGCGAAGGAACCCGGTGCGATGGTGCTCGGAGCGGGCTGGCCAGCGATCTGAGCGGCCTGGGCCGGGTTGGTCGATATCAGGCTCGGGGCCGCCACCGTGGCGCCGAGCGCCGTAACGGCAACGGCGCCAAGCAGGGCCGTGCGAATGGTCGGACGCTTCGTCATTGAGATATGCTCCTCGTCGTCGGCGGCACTGCCTCGCGCGCCGTCTCCATGACCAGCAACATGGGGCTCGTCACATTGCGTTGCCATTTCCCTCCGATGAAAGTTTAGTAAGGTAGCCATAAGTGTCGGCTGTTCCGGTCTGGCCGGAGCCGCTCGCTCTACCCGCGCGTGTCGGCCATGAGGGCCGCGACCCGCGCCTGCTCTTCCGCCGTCAACGGCGCCGGAACGTCGGCGGCGCGGCGTCTCCGCAGGAGGCCGAGGCCGCCGAGCACCACAACGAGTGCGGGGGTGCCCCAGAGCAGCAGGGTCGATCGCTCGAAGGGCGGCTTCAGAAGCACGAAGTCACCGTAGCGGTGCACCAGATAATCGCGGATCGCGTCGTCGCTGTCGCCGGCCTTGAGATGCTCGCGCACGATGCCCCGGAGGTCACGCGCCAGGGGCGCCGCGGAATCGTCAATCGACTGGTTCTGGCAGACGAGGCAGCGCAGCCCTTCCGAGATCGCCCGGGCCCGCGTTTCGAGCACGGGATCCGAGAGGATTTCGTCGGGTTCGACGGCATGGGCCGGGGCCGCGATGACCAGCAATGAGAAGAGTGCCGTGGCGGCGACGAGAGTTCCGGCCCGACCACAACGCCGGCCGTCTCGCCTCTCCCTTGTGGAGAGGGGTAAGCGGTGAGGGTCGGTGGAGGCGATCCCGGCGCTCTTCCCTAGCGGAGGCAACATGCCGGACGCGCCGGGGACCCCCACCCCCAGCCCCTCTCTACAAGGAAGAGGGGAGTCACGCCAACCGATGTCAGGCCACAGACGGATCATTCGGCAGCCGTCGGAAGTGCGGGCGGGTGCGGAGCCGAGACACGCGGACGGCGGAAGGCGACGCCGATGCGCAGGCGGCGGTCCGAAATCGACAGGACGCCACCGAAGGCCATCACCACGGCCCCGAGCCAGATCAGCGAGACCAGCGGCTTCCAGAACATGCGCACGTCGATCGTGCCGTCCGGGTGCTGGTCGCCGAGGCTGACGTAGACCTGCCCGAGACTGAGCGTCACGATCCCCGCCTCCGCCACGGTCTGCTGGCGCGTCGCGAAGAACCGTTTGGCGGGTGCGATCCTGGCCACCACGCGGCCATTGCGCCGCACCTCGGCGTCGGCCACCGTCTCGCTGTAATTCGGACCAGGGCGTGGCACGATGCTGGTCACCACCACATCGTAGGGTCCGAGTCCGATCGTCTGGCCGGGCTTGATGGCGGCGATCCGCTCGACACCCCAACCGGTCGCCGCCAGGCCGAGCAGGGTCACCCCCATTCCGGCATGCGCGACGGCGGTGCCCCAGGCGGAGCGCGGCAGGCCCCGGGCGCGCTCGACGACGGCACGCAGCGGCATCGGGCGGGGCCGAAGGCGGAGCGCGATATCGGTCAGGGCCCCGACGATGATGTAGAGCGCCAGGCCGACGCCGAGGGGCGCCAGCACCGGGCCACCGCGCGTCGCCGCGACCAGCACGACGGCTGTCAGCAGGCCGATACCGACCGCCACCGTCAGCCTCTGGGCCGCGCCGAGCAGGTCGCCGCGCTTCCAGGCCAGCGCCGGCCCGAACGGCATCACGGCCAGCAACGGGATCATCAAAGGCCCGAACGTCAGGGTGAAGAAGGGCGCGCCGACCGAAATCTTCTGCCCGGTCAAGGCTTCGAGGGCGAGCGGATAGAGGGTGCCGACCAGCACGGTGGCGCAGGCCGCAGACAGGAAGAGATTGTTGAAGACAAGCGACCCTTCGCGCGAGATCGGGGCGAAAAGGCCGCCCGCCTTCAGCATCGGCGCCCGCCAGGCGTAGAGCGCGAAGGAGCCGCCGATAAACAGGGCCAGGATCAGCAGAATGAAGGTGCCGCGCGTCGGGTCGCTGGCGAAGGAGTGAACCGACGTCAGGACGCCGGAGCGCACCAGGAAGGTACCCAGCAGCGACAGCGAAAAGGTCGTGATGGCGAGGAAGATCGTCCAGATCTTCAGGGCCTCGCGCTTCTCCATCACGCTGGTGCAATGGAGCAGCGCCGTCCCGGCCAGCCAAGGCATCAGGGAAGCGTTCTCGACCGGATCCCAGAACCAGAACCCGCCCCAGCCCAGCGTGTAATAGGCCCAGTAGGAGCCCATTGCGATGCCGAGCGTCAGGAAGATCCAGGCGAGCAATGCCCAGGGCCGCACGAAGCGGGCCCATCCGGCATCCACCCGTCCGGTGATCAGCGCCGCTGCCGCGAAGGAGAAGACGATTGAGAAGCCAACATAGCCGAGGTAGAGCAGCGGTGGATGGATGGCGAGGCCGATGTCCTGCAGGATCGGGTTGAGATCTCGGCCCTCGATCGGGGGATTGGCAGCTCTGGCGAAAGGATCGCTGGTGAGGAGGATGAAGAGGAGAAAGGCCGAGGCGATCCACCCCTGCACCGCCACGGTCGCGGAGCGCAGAACGATCGGGATGCCGGGACCGAAGGCCGCCACGAGCCCGCCGAAGAGGGCCAGGATCAGCACCCAGAGCAGCATCGACCCCTCGTGATTGCCCCAGACGCTGGCGAGTTTGTAGACGAGCGGCTGGGTGGAGTGGGTGTTTTCGATCACGTTGACGAGAGAGAAGTCGGACGCGACATGCGCTTCGGCGAGGCAGGCGAAGCTGTAGGCAATCAGGACAAACTGGCCGATCGAGACCGGGACGGCGGTGCCCATCAACGTCGGATCACGCCGAACGGCCCCCCACAGCGGCAGGAAGGACTGGATCAGCGCCAAAGCCAGCGCCAGGATCAGGGCGAAATGGCCGGTCTCGATGAACATGCTGCCCCTATCGCATCGTGGGTGGCGCGGCGGAGGCCGAGGCGGCCGCCGGTAGGACCGAGGTCTGCCCCGCCGCCGCCGAGGCGCCGTCGGGCTGCCACTGGCCGCTCTTCTTGAGCGCGTCGGCGACCTCGCGGGGCATGTAGGTCTCGTCGTGCTTGGCAAGAACGGAATCGGCCGTTAACTGGCCGGGGCTCGTCACAACCCCCTCCGCTACGACCCCCTGCCCTTCACGGAACAGGTCGGGCAGCAGCCCGGTGTAGCTGACGGCGACGTCCCGGCTGTTGTCGGTCACGGCGAAATGGACGGTCGCGTCTCCGACGTGAGCCAGCGTGCCTTTCTCGACGAGGCCGCCGATCCGAAGACGCGTGCCCGGCGGCGGGGCATGTTGGGCAAATTCCGTCGGCCCGTAGAAGAACACCACGCTGTCCCGCAGCGCGAAAAGCGTCAGCCCTGCGGCGACGCCCGCGACCCCGAGAGCTCCGGAGATGAGGAGAAGGCGTTTGCTCCTGCGACGCATGCTCTAGCTCTCCAGGCCGAGTTCGCGGGCGAGGCTATCGAGGCGGCCCAGCACCTCCGGCCGATCCGTCATGGCCGCACGCGCATCGGCCAGGGCCTTCACGGCTTTGTCCTGCTCGCCGAGGACCCGGTAGGCCCGAACGAGCTTCAGCCATCCTTCGGCGTCCTTGCCGTTCTCGGAGAGGCGCACCGCGAGACTGTCCACCATACCCCGGATGGCGACCCGCTGCTGATCGGCCGGCAGGGCCGCGATGGCGGCGCCTCCGGCCGGAACCCCGGAGAACGGGCCGGACGAGCCGCCCGCCGCTCCGGCGGAGGGAGCCCGCATCATCGGCGGCGGGGAAGACGGCGCGGCGGCGTCAGCGACCCGCGGCACGGCCGAGCCGTCGAGTTCGGCCAGCCTCTGCCGGATGATCGGCGTGTAAGGCGCCTCGGGCGGGGCTTCGTCGACCAGCGCCGACCAGGTGGCGCGCGCCTTGGCCTTATCGCCGTCCTGCAGGGCGGCGAGGCCCTCGAAGAATCGCGCCTGCGGCAGGGCCGGGTCTTCCTGGAGGGCAGCATCGAAGGTCTGGCGAGCTTCGCCCGTGACGACCCCGTCGGCCGCCATCACCAGGGCTTGGCCCAAGGCGGAATGGCGCTCGGCATCGGGTCCCTCGACCCGGATGATCGCTCGATAGCTCCGCACCGCATCGTCGAAGCGCCCAAGCTTCATGTAGATCGGCGCCATAATGGCGAGGCCGCGCGCGTCGTCCGGGTTGGAGGCCAGATGAGCCTCGATCTTGGCCATGGCGGACGCAAAGTCGGACTTGCCGGTCTGGCGAGCCGCCAGCGGCGCATCGGGCTGGTTCGGATGGCCGATCGATGCGTAGAGACCGGCCGCGGTCACCACGACGACGCCGCAGGCCACGGCGGCGGTGACCGTCCGTCGCCGCCCGGCCGCCGGGCGCTTGCCGGATCGCTCGGCGGCTCCGATCAACCGCCGGCCGAGTTCGATGCGCGTCGCCTCGATATCGGCGGGGTGCAGGATGCCACGGTCGACGTCGCCGTCGAGCTCCGCAAGTTGCTCACGATAGAAGGCGACGTCGGACGCACCCTCGACCGGGTCCGGCCTCGGCCGCAGCAGCGGCCAGGTCACGCAGAGAACCGCCGCAGCGGTCATGAGGGCGAAGGCGAACCAGACCATATCGCCCCTTTTAGCGCCTCCTCAGGCGAGCGGGAAAGGCAAAGATGAGTCTCGGATCAAGACGTCACATGCCAGTTGCCGTCGAGGTCACGGCAGCCGGTCCCATGACCGGTCTGCGGACGTCCGGCGAAGAAGATCGTCGAGGTGAAGCTCCGGCATTCGGCCGGAGCACCGTCGGTGGGCACGGCCGTGCCGGCCGATGCCGAAGGCCCGGGCACGACATAGCCGAAGACGCCCTTCTGCCCTTTCCAGGTGCGGCGCTCGCCCGCCGCAACGGCGCCGTTTTCGGCGGCCAGCGCGGCGTCACGGTCGGCGTCGGGCAGTTTCGATCCGACGGCTCCACCAAGGAATCCGCCGTAGTTGACCGGCACCGCCAGTGGCGTCCCCTCGACGGGCGAAACCGCCGGCACGGGCGTGGCGCCCAGACCCGGCATCGGGATACTGGCGATGCTGGGGCCGCTGGTTCCCGTGGTGGAGCAGCCGCCGAGCGCCGCCGCGCTGCAGAGTGCCGCGACACCCACAATCGCGCTTCT
Organism: Lichenibacterium sp.; assembly: GCA_043758995.1. Lineage (GTDB taxonomy): Bacteria > Pseudomonadota > Alphaproteobacteria > Rhizobiales > Beijerinckiaceae > Lichenihabitans. The sequence continues at coordinate 9,114 of JAYVMK010000249.1, forward strand.
GAAAGACCCCACCATCGCAACCATCCTGCCCCCCGGCTCCTCGTTCAAATCCGAATCGGAAACGTTTTGCCGGATCCACTCCAGCTTATGTCACCTGTCAATGGTTACCAACGCAATAGCCCGAACCGCGGCCG
>JAYVMK010000250.1:0-3910 GCA_043758995.1 Lichenibacterium sp.
ATGACGTCAATGCCGTCGGTTTCATAAGGAACAATGGCGACCGAAGTGCTCGTGCCGCCACGGGTCCGGCCGGGCCCGCCCGTGTCGGGCACGAACGAACGGTAAAGGTAGAGAAAGGGGCCACCCGCTTCGCTGGCTTCGACGTTCGCGATCGACGGCCGTGGCACGCAATGATCGCCCGAACCATTGAGGCCGTCGTGATCGATGAACGCCCCGCCACCGCCGGCAGTGGCGTCGAGAAGGAACGTGCCGAAGGTCCCGCCGTCTCTGTCCTTGCCCGACAGTGTCATCACAGTCATGTGGCCCTTTGTGACGCCTTGCCCCTCGGTCGCATACTTCGGCGAGAACGCCACCATGCGCGACACGGCCATGACGACGACGTTCTGCACGATCCACGCCGTGGAAATGGTGGCGCCCGAAACGGGTGCCGGCCAGGACGCATTGCATAGGATGCCCTCAGGCGCGACGAATTTGATCGCCCGCATGACACCGTCGTTCCATCGGAATGTTGGTGCGAGGATCGGCAGGAGTCCGGCGAAGGCTGCACCCTTCATCCCAGAGCCTGTGCAGTTGATGAAACCCGGCGCTTGCGGCGAAGTGCCTGTCATATCGATCGTCAAGCTGTCACCGCGTTTGATGGCGGCGACGCACACGCGATAAAGCACGTTGGAATGGCCATCATGCTCGATGTAGTCGCGAGCCCTGTATATGCCATCCGGAAGTTCAGACAGGGTATGTCGAATCTGTCGTTCCGTCGTGGCGATTTCCTCGCGCATGATCGCCTCGACCTGGGCCGCACCGTACCGTGTCATAAGCTCGGTGAGCCGCTTCACCGCCACGTTGTTGGCGGCAATCATCGCCTTCAGGTCGAGGCCCAGCACCTGCGGCAGTCGGGTCATCCCCATGATCATCTGCCAAAGGTCCTGGCGCAGCACGCCCTTCTCCACGATTTTAATACCGGGGAGCAGCATGCCCTCTTGCTGGATCTCGGTCGCCCCGAGCGCCCAAGAGCCGAAGCTCATTCCGCCGACGTCGAGCTCATGCGCACAAGATCCTGCCCAGGCCACGTGGCGGCCCTCATAGAACACCGGCGCGACGATGGACATATCGGGCTGGTGGAGGCCTCCGCGGTATGGGTCGTTCAGGATGAACATGTCGCCGTCGCCGATACCCGGATTGTCCGCGAACCTCTCGATAATTGAGCGGATAACGGTGGACATCGTCCCGGTGTGGAAAATCACCTGCGGGCCCATGGTCACGATCGACCCGTCGGCCAGGTAAAGCCCGTTGTTGAAATCCGTGGCGTCGGTCACCACCGGCGAACCGGAAACAGACTTCAGCGTGATTGCCTGCTCCTCGGTAATAGCCTGCAGCTTGTTCCTGACCACCTCGAAGGTGATCGGGTCGATCTTCATCGGCTGCGTCATCTCACTGTCCCTCGATCGTGATGTTCCTGCTGTCGTCGACCGTCGCCGTCTGTCCGGCGGCTACAAAGACCGACGTCTCCGGATGTTCGATCACAGCAGGGCCTCGGATGCTTGAGCCCTTTGGGAGGTCTCGCCAGTTGTGGACCTCGGCCCGCATCCAGGCGTTTGCGATCGGCTCGAAGATCTCGCGGTAGGTCGGTTCCTTGATCTCACCGCGCTGGCTCACGTCGAGTTCGGGCCGGCGCGATCGACCGAAGGCCTCCACACGCACGTTTGTGAGCTCAATCCCGGCCTCTCGGAATGCAGAGCCCTTCCCGTAAACCTGCTCATAGTTTTCCTCAAAGCGCTCAACTAGCGCTCGGAGCGCCTGCTCGGTGAACGGTCTCTCCGGAGCGGGAATCACGAGATCGTTGGTTTGGCGGCGATAGCGCATGTCCACCGCACGGACGACCTCTACGTCTGTTTTAGCGACCTGGGCGCGTTCCATGGCTGCGAAGCAGTCCATCTCAGGCTGTGCAAAAGCAGCCTCGATCTGCACGGCATCCAGGCCATGCCACGTGGGCAGCGTGCCGCCTCCCCCGCGCATCAGCAGGGACCGCTCGCTGGAGTATTGGACGTCGGCTGCGAGAGCCCCGAAGGCGGAGTGCGCCATCGAGGTCACCGGCACGACCATCTTCGGCACCCCAAGCTCGGCGCCGTAGCCGGCGCAATGCACCGGCCCGGCGCCGCCGTACGCGAAGATCACGAAATCGCGAGGATCGTAGCCCCGGCCGATTGTCACCTCGCGGAGGGTGTCGGCCATCTGCGAGTCGACAATGCGCCGGATTCCGGCGGCGGCCTGCTCGGTCGAGAGATTCAGCGGCCTTGCGATTTGCTCTTCGATCGCCCTCGCAGCACCCGCCCTGTCCAGCTTCATCCGGCCGCCCAGGAACGTCAGCGGGTCGATGATGCCGAGCACGATGTCAGCGTCGGTCACGGTAGCGAGGGTGCCCCCCCGGCCGTAGCATACGGGGCCGGGACGGGCGCCCGCGCTGTCGGGGCCTACTTTGAGCTGCCCATCGATGACGCGGGCGATCGAGCCCCCACCGGCGCCGATCGACCTAACCTCGACCATTGGGGTCGCGATGTGGAAGCCACCTGCCTCGTGGTTCTTCGTCGTCAGCGGCTTTCCATCGACCACGATGGCCACGTCGAAAGAGGTGCCGCCCATGTCGGTCGCGATAATGTTCTTGTAGCCCAGGCGCTTTCCGACGTGCACTGACCCCATGACGCCGCCCGTTGGGCCCGACATCACCAGCGTGACGGGGCGGCGAGCGGCTTCAGACACGGGCATCACGCCGCCGGCCGAGTTCATGATCGAGAAGGCGCCCTCAAAGCCCCGCTCGCGTAGCATCTGCTCGATGCCGCCGAGGTAGGACACGACCTTCGGGGCAAGATACGAATTCAGCGCGGTGGTCGCGGTCCTTTCATATTCCCCAATGACCGGCGCTACCTCGCTCGATAGGCTCAGGTAGGCTTTCGGAGCCATCTCGCGAATGATGCGTCCGGCGATCTGCTCGTGCTCGGCGTTCCGGAACGACCACAAGAAGCAGACGGCGAATGTCTCCACGCCCTCGTCCAGGAGCTCGCGAACCGCTTGCCGGACGTCATTCTCGTCCAGCGACACCAGGACCTTGCCTGCCAGATCCACCCTCTCCCGAATCTCGCGCACAAATCGTGGAGGGACGATCGGATGGGGATTGCGACGCCGCGAATACCAGCCCAGGCGGTCAACAGGCACCCCCGCGGTGAAACCCATAAGCCGTTGCAAGGACAGCGTGCTTCCGAAGCCCCGGGTCGCCAGAAGGCCGGTCAGTGCGCCGGTTCGCTCAATGACCGCGTTGGTCGCCTGCGTCGTCCCGTGGCCGAAAGTCGTGACCTTTTTCAATAACTCTTCGACTGTCATCCCGTTCTGCTGAGCAGCGTCCTGCAAGGCATTAAAGACGCCGATCTCCAATTCCCCAGGCGTAGAGAGCGCCTTTGTAGTGGTGAGCTCGCCTTTGTCGTTTAAAAGAACAAGGTCGGTGAAGGTACCGCCAATATCCACGCCTAAATTCATCATCTCTCTCCGGGCTTGGCCGCGTTTGTCAGCATCGTTCGGCTTGTGCGGTCGCAGGGTTCAGCCCGGCCCGGACCGTCGACCATCCTTCGCGGCGGACCGCGCCTGTCGTGGCGCCGCTTCCGACGATCTGGCGTAAGAAGTGCGCGAGATAGTTCGCATGCCGACGCGGGACTCGTCCGGGATAGCGAGTCGGAAACCGGACCCGGCGTGCCAGTGAGGTCGGCCGTCAAAACTAGAGTTTGGCCGGTAAGGCGCGTGGTTGGCGCGATCGACCCGATCTGCGGCACTGCCTCGCCTCGATGCGATGCGTGCAACGGGAATGATGGCACCGCATTCCGCTCGAAGTGAATGTCGTGCACGGACGAACAGCCGGTCAATCGCC
>JAYVMK010000251.1:0-11068 GCA_043758995.1 Lichenibacterium sp.
GTTGCAGTACATCTGGATGAAGCGGCGGTAGCTGTCGTAGGCGAAGCGCTCGTCCTGGGCGGATGCGGCCAGCGCCACCACGGTGCGGTCGTTGAGCCCGAGGTTCAACACCGTATCCATCATGCCGGGCATGGAGGCGCGCGCGCCCGAGCGGACCGAGACCAGCAGCGGCTGCGTCTCGTCGCCGAAGGTGCGGTCAGCCAGCCGTCCCACCTGGGCCAGAGCCGCCGCGACCTCATCGCGCAACGTGTCCGGGTAGCGGCGGTCGTTGGCGTAGAAGTAGGTGCAGACCTCGGTCGTGACCGTGAAGCCGGGGGGCACCGGCAGTCCGAGATGGGCCATTTCGGCGAGATTGGCCCCCTTGCCGCCCAGCAGATCGCGCTGGCTGCCGGAGCCTTCGGCCGCGCCGCCACCGAAAGCGTAAACCCACTTCGTCATGCGTCCTGGCCCTCAAGGCTGCCCAAGCGGGCGACTGGTCGTCGCCGTCCGGGCGTTAGATCACGATAGGCTCACAGCGGCGAGGAGTTACACGTGCGACCGCAGCCGCAGCGCGAAAAAGATCCAGGTCGTTCCGGTGAAGACCAGTTCGATGCCGAGCAGCAGGCCGATGACGAAGAGGCTGTTGGCCGGCCAGCCGGTCACGACGAGAAGGCCGAGCAGCGCCGTGACGATGCCGGACATGATCAGCGGCGCGCGCATGCGGTCGTGGTGGCGAAATCCCGAGACCACGCGAACCACGCCGGTGGCGAGCAGGCCCGCGCCGAGCAGCAGCGTCAGTAGCACCGAGGCCTGCACGGGTTCGGCCCAGGCGAAGATCCCTGCCGCCACATAGAAGATGCCGCTGAGCTCCCAATAGAGGGCCTGCCCCCAGCCGCGGGCGCGAAACCCGAGGATGATCTCCATCGCGCCCACGATCGCCACAAGCACCCCGATGGTCACGACCGAGATCAGGGTCGCGAACTCCGTAATCGCCAGCGCGGCGAGCCCGGCCACGAGAGTCACGATGCCGAGCGCCAGGAACCAGCCCCAATTGGCTTTGAGTGGTCCGCTGGGAGACAGGCGTCCCCCTCGCAATGTGAACCCGGTCGGCTGCGGCATCGTCATGGTCTCACCTTCGTAGATCGCTATTCAACAGAACAAAGACAATCTGCACCACCTCTTTGTTCTAAAACTCTGTGGCGCGGAAGACCACAAGCCCCACTTTGCGAGTCGCCGCAGGCAGGGAGGATTTGCGTCAAGAGACCCTTCCGCCTAAACGAAGGGAAAGCTCAGAGCCAAGGTCTTTCCATTTATGAGGTTGTCGTGACGGTTTCCACGCCCCTTCTCGATCAGGTCGACAAACCCGACGCGCTTCGGCGCATGTCGGACGTCGACCTGCGTCAGGTCGCCGACGAGTTGCGCGCCGAGACGATCAGCGTCGTATCCGTCACGGGCGGCCATCTCGGGTCGGCTCTGGGTGTCATCGAACTGACCGTCGCGCTGCATGCCGTGTTCAACACGCCCGCCGACAGGGTGATCTGGGACGTCGGTCATCAGGCCTATCCGCACAAGATCCTCACCGGTCGCCGTTCGCGCATCCGCACCCTTCGTCAGGCCGGAGGTCTGTCCGGGTTCACGAAGCGTGCGGAGAGCGAATACGATCCGTTCGGCGCCGCCCATTCGTCGACCTCCATCTCGGCCGGCCTCGGCATGGCGGTGGCCCGCGACCTCTCGGGGGGCGACAACAACGTCATCGCGGTGATCGGCGATGGATCCATGTCGGCGGGCATGGCCTATGAGGCGATGAACAATGCCGGCGCGCTGAAGTCGCGCCTCGTCGTCATCCTCAACGACAACGACATGTCGATCGCGCCTCCCGTCGGCGCCATGTCGGGCTACCTCGCCCGGCTCGTCTCGGGTGGCGCCTATCGCACCATGCGCGAGTTCGGCAAGCAACTCGCCGCCCACCTGCCGAAGTTCTTCTACGACAAGGCCCGCCGGACCGAGGAATACGCCCGCGGCTTCTTTACCGGCGGGACGCTGTTCGAAGAGCTCGGCTTCTACTATGTGGGACCCATCGACGGCCACAACCTCGACCAGTTGCTCCCCGTGCTGCGCAACGTGCGCGACGAGGCCAAAGGCCCCGTGCTGATCCATGTCGTGACGCAGAAGGGCAAGGGCTACGGCCCGGCCGAGGCCGCCGCCGACAAATATCACGGCGTCTCCACCTTCGATGTGATCACCGGCACGCAGGCCAAGGCCAAGGCCAATGCTCCCGCCTATCAGCGCGTCTTCGGCGAGGCGCTGGTCAAGGAAGCCGACAAGGATCCCAAGGTCGTCGCCATCACGGCCGCCATGCCGTCGGGCACCGGTATCGACCTCTTCGCCCAGGCGCATCCGACCCGCACCTTCGATGTCGGCATCGCCGAGCAGCATGCCGTGACCTTCGCGGCGGGCCTCGCCACCGAAGGCTACAAGCCCTTCGTGGCCATCTACTCGACCTTCTTGCAGCGAGGCTACGATCAGGTCGTGCATGACGTGGCGATCCAGAACCTGCCGGTCCGCTTCGCCATGGACCGTGCCGGTCTCGTGGGCGCCGACGGGCCGACCCATGCCGGCTCCTTCGATCTCGCTTTCCTGGGCTGCCTGCCCAACATGATGATCATGGCGGCCGCCGACGAGGCGGATCTCGTCCACATGGTGGCCACCCAGGTGGCCCATGACCAGGGCCCCTCGGCGCTGCGTTATCCGCGCGGCGAAGGCGTCGGCATGGAAATGCCGGCCGTTGGCGTGCCGCTCGAGATCGGCAAGGGCCGCATCATCCGCGAGGGCAAGCAGATCGCCATCCTGTCGCTTGGCACCCGCCTCGCCGATGCGTCGAAGGCGGCCGAGACGCTGGCCGGCATGGGCCTGTCCACTACGGTGGCGGATGCCCGCTTCGCCAAGCCGCTCGACCGCGATCTGGTTCGTAACCTGGCCAAGAACCACGACGTGCTCATCACCATCGAGGAAGGTTCGGTCGGCGGCTTCGGCTCCTTCGTGATGCAGTTCCTCTCGGACGAGGGTCTGCTCGACGGCGGCCTCAAGTTCCGCATGATGGTGCTGCCCGACACGTTCATCGACCACGACAAGCCCGAGAAGATGTATTCCGAGGCCGGGCTCGACGCGAAGGGCATCGTCGCCAAGGTCCAGGAGGTCCTGGGCATGACCGCTACGGTGGCCGAGCCCCAGCCCACGGCGAAGCGGACGACGCCCCGTGCGGTTCCCAAGGCGGCCGGCTGACCGGTTCGACGCACAAGGCAGCGTCGAGCGCCGACGCCGCGCAGCGGGTGGATGTGGCCTTGGTGGCGGCGGGGCTCTTCGAGAGCCGCGCGCGGGCCGCCGAGGCGATCGCGGCGGGGCTTGTCACGATCGACGGAGCGCCCGTCACCAAGCCGGCGAGCCGCGTGCCCCTCGGGGCCCGGCTCGAAGCCACGCAGCCGCACCCCTATGTGTCTCGCGGTGGCGTGAAGCTGGCCTCCGGGCTCGATCTCTTCGGCTTCGATCCCGCGGGCCTTCGCTGCCTCGATGTGGGATCCTCGACCGGCGGCTTCACCGACGTATTGATACGGCGTGGTGCCGCTCAGGTGGTGGCGGTCGATGTCGGCCGGGATCAGTTGCATACCTCGTTGCGCCGCGACCCTCGCGTGGTCTCACGTGAATCGACCGACATTCGTTCGCTGGCACCGTCGGATCTCGACGGGGCGGTCGACCTCGTGGTCTGCGACGCGAGTTTCGTGTCGCTGCGCATCGTCCTGCCGCCAGCCTTCGCCTTGGCGGCGCCGCGCGCGGCGCTCCTCGCGTTGATCAAGCCGCAGTTCGAAGCCGGACGCGTCGCGCTGAAGAAGGGGATCGTGCGGGACCCGGCGATCCATGAGAGCGTGTGCCGGGACATCTCGGCTTTCGTCGCCGAGGCGGGCTGGACCGTTCTCGGCATCGCGCCGTCCCCGATCGCCGGCGGCGACGGCAATCTCGAATTCCTGCTGGGAGCCCGCCGTGGCGATTGATACGCTTCGCCTCGCCATCGCGCATCTCGGCCGCCGCGGCGAAGGTGTCGGGCACGACGGGGGCGCCCCGGTCTATGTGCCTTATGCCCTGCCGGGCGAGACCGTCCTCGTGGAGCGGGACGGCGATCGCGCCCGGATCCTCGAGACGCTGGAGTCGCGGCCCGACCGGCTGGCGCCGATCTGTCCCTATTACGGCACCTGCGGTGGCTGCGCGGTGCAGACCCTGCCGATGCCCGATTACGCCGCCTGGAAGCGGGACCTGCTGGTGACGGCGCTGGCCAAGGCGGGCCTCGACGTGCCTGTCGCCGAGATGCGCGACGCGCACGGCGCCGGCCGGCGGCGCGCCACATTCCATAGCCGCCTCGAAGCGCCTCGCTCGCCCCCGCGCGTCGGCTTCATGCAGGCCCGGGCCCATTCCATCGTGGACCTCGCCTTCTGCCCCATCCTGTCGCCCGGCATGGCGGAGGCTCTGCCGGCGGCGCGGCGCGTGGCCGCCATCCTCAGCCAGTCCGGCAACCCGCTCGACATCGTGGTGACCAGCACCGATACGGGCCTCGATCTCGACCTTCGCGGTCTCGGCCCCGCCAACGAGGAGCAACGCCGCGTCCTGGTGGCGGCGGCGGCCGCGCTCGGCCTCGCCCGGCTGGCCAATCACGGCGAGGTGCTGGTCGAGGCGCGAGCCCCGACGCTCCGCATGGGCCGGGTAACGCTGGCGATCCCGCCCGGCGCCTTTCTGCAGGCGACGGCGGCCGGTGAGGAGGCTCTGGCGGAGCTCGTGCGCGGCGGCGTCGGCGGGGCCAAACGGATCGCCGACCTCTTCTGCGGCGTCGGGACCTTCGCGCTTCGCCTCGGCGAGACAGCGGCCGTGACGGCGATAGACAGCGAGCGTTCCGCCATCGCGGCGCTGGTCCGGGCCGCCGCTGGCGCCTCCGGCCTGCGCCAACCCAAGACCGAGGTGCGCGACCTCTTCAAGCGCCCTCTGGCGGCGACGGAGCTCACCGGTTTCGACGCCGTCGTCTTCGACCCACCGCGGGCCGGCGCCGCCGCCCAGTCGGCCGAACTCGCCAAATCCACGGTGCCCCGCGTCATTGCGGTGAGCTGCGATCCCGGCACTTTCGCGCGCGACGCCGCGACCCTGGTGGCGGGCGGCTACCGCGTCGAGAGCATCGTCCCGGTCGACCAGTTCCGCTACTCGGCACATGTGGAGCTGGTGGCGGTGTTCACCCGTCCGGCCGCGGCGGTGAAGAAGCGCAGGCTGCTGTCCTAAAGGCCGTCGTGCTGCTGCTGAACGCTTCTGGGTCGTTGTCGGAACAGCCGTATGGACCATAAGGCGACCCGGCCGATGTCCTCTTCGGCGGAGGCGCAAACGTAAGCCTTGCTCGCCCACATCAGGCCCGCGCGCGGTCGCCGTCCGCTCCGATCGCGTGTACGACTGTTGTCTCGACTGCCCGGAGCCCGCTCATGTCCCTCGCCTCCCGCAACGCGCTCGTCACGGGTTCGACCAGCGGAATCGGCCTCGCAATCGCTCGCGCGCTGGCGAAGGAGGGAGCGGGGGTGATGCTCAACGGTTTCGGCGATCCCGCCGCCATCGAAGCCGATCGTGCCGCCCTGGCGGCGGAGTTCGGCGTCACGGTCCTTTATTCGCCGGCCGACATGGCCAAGCCGGCCGAGATCGCCGCCATGGTGGCCGAAGCCGAGGAGACGCTCGGCAGCGTCGATGTGCTGGTCAACAATGCCGGGATCCAGCGCGTCTCGCCCATCGAGGATTTTCCGCTCGAGGCCTGGGACGCCATCATCGCCATCAATCTCAGTTCGGCCTTCCACACGATGCGGGCCGCGATCCCCGGCATGAAAGCGCGAAGCTGGGGACGCATCATCAACACCGCTTCGGCCCATTCGCTCGTCGCGTCGCCCTTCAAGTCGGCCTATGTGGCGGCGAAACACGGTATTGCGGGCCTGACCAAGACGGCGGCGCTGGAACTCGCCACCCATGGCGTCACGGTGAACTGTATTTCGCCCGGTTATGTCTGGACGCCGCTGGTCGAGCGGCAGATCCCCGACACGATGAAGGCCCGCAACATGACCAAGGAGCAGGTCATCAGCGACGTCGTACTGGCGGCGCAGCCCACCAAGCAGTTCGTGACCGTGGACCAGGTGGCAGCCCTGGCCGTGTTCCTGACCTCGGATGCCGCTAGCCAGATCACGGGCGCCAACCTGTCGATGGACGGAGGCTGGACGGCCGGATGAGCTCGGAGCCTCCGAACCAAATCGGGACGCCGGCGTTGTCTGCGTAATAACCTCGCAGTCAGGGTTCGGAGACGCCGTCATGACCTTTGTCGCTCCCCCTTCCTCCACGGTGTCGAGCGGTGTCGCGGTCCGGCTGCCCCTCTCGGCCAAAAGCCGCCTGCCGCTCGCACGGGTCCGGGCCGCCGACGAGGACAGCGCGCGACGCGCACTCGGTACCGATTTCGTGATGCCTGCAGCGCTCACGTCGGGCACGGTGCTCGAAGACCTGGCCCGCATCGCCCTGGGCTGATCCGCGTTCCGGGCACATAGAAAAGCGAAGAGCCGAAGAATCTCACGATGGCCGGGCGATTTCTGTTGAGCGAGGACGACGTGGCCTGCGTCAGGTCTTGACGCGCCAGACGCCGCTGCGCTTCGCATCGGCATCCTCGAGCGATCGCATCACCGGCACCTCATAGGACGCCAGCGGCTCGAAAGCAGACGCCTCGAAATAGCTTCGGCCCGGGTCACCGACCAGAACACGGGCTCCGCGCGCGGCGAGGCCTTTCAGCCAGGACGTCACGGCGCCGGCCGTGTCGCGTTCGTAGAAGATGTCGGCGGCCAGGACGACATCCCAGCCCTCGTCGCGGCCGACCAGATCCTCGCCACGGGGTGTGAGGGGCACGTCGTTGAGGGCACCGTTCAGCGTGATCGCGTCGAGCGCGAAGAGGTCGATATCGGCGGCTTCGACCGAAAGAGCACCCGCCAGGGCGGCCGCGATGGCGACGAGGCCCGAACCGCTGGCGAAGTCGAGCACCCGGGCGCCGCGCATCGTCTCGGGGTTGTCGAGAAGATAGCGTGCCAGGGCCTGTCCACCGGCCCAGGCGAAGGCCCAGAAGGGCGGCGGCAGGTTGAGCAGGCCGAGGTCGGTTTCGGTCTTCTGCCAGAGCTCGGTCGCATCATCGGCCATGAGCAGCGTGATCTCGGGCGTTTGTGGCACGGGACGCGGCCGGGTGTTGGCCCGGATGAACGCCGGCCGATCGAGGATTGCGCTCATCGCCCGCCCGTCACGAGGTCGCGATAGATCGCGACGAAGTCGCCCGCCACCTGGGTCGACGTGAAGCCGTCGAGCACGCGCGCCCGCGCAGCCTCGGCAAAGCGCTCCACCAGGGCCGGATCATGGGCGAGCGTCACCAGCGCGTCCACGAGAGCGTCGGGATCGTCGGGCGGCACCACGAAACCCTCGATCCCGTCGCGCGCGAACGTGGCGCAGCCCGGCGTCATCGTGGTGACCACGGCGCGGGCCGCGGCGGCGCCTTCGAGCAGCGCGCGTGGCAGGCCCTCGCCGCCGCGCGACGGCACCAGCACGACGTGGTGGCTTCGCCAGACGGCGGCGATATCCGCGGCGTGCCCATGCCAGGCGATTCCGGGCTCCTCGGACCAGCGGCGAAGCTGCTCTGCCGAGACGGCACGGGGGTTCTCCGGGTCGGGATTGCCGTAGAGCGACAGTTCGACCGGCGCGCCGGACGCACGGGCGCGCCGCAGTGCCTCGACAGCGACATCGACACCCTTGGAATGAACCATGCGCGCCACGAGGGCGGCGCGCAGAGGCGGCATCGGGGGCAGGGGCTGCGCGCGCTCCCGCTCGGGGTCGATCCCGGCCCCGCCCACCACGGTCACGCGCGCGCCGTCAGGGTCGAGGCCCAGCAGGACCGGGTCCTCGCGGTTCTCGAAGACGAAATGCGCGCGCCTGCCGCCGAGCGGTCCGCGCAGCAGCGAGGCCAAGGCGCCACGCCCGAGGCGCGCCTTGAGGCTGCGGCTCGCCCCCATGAGGCCAAGCCCCGTGACGGCCTGGACGCGATGCGGCACGCCGGCCAGCAGCGCTCCGAGCCCGGCGATCACGATCAGCCGTACCGAGACGAGGTGGACGACCGCGGGGCGCTCGGCCCGGAACAGGCGCGCGAAGCCGAGTGCCTGGCGAAGCATCGCCAAGGGTCCGAAATGCCCGCGCTCGTGGTGAGACGGGACCACCCGGATGCCGGCCGCCTCGATGCGGTGGCGCAGCGCCTCGTCGCGAACCCGCACCGTTACGGCGACGTCGAAACCGGCGTCGCGCGCCGCCACCGCCACGGAGAGGAAATGGGAGACGAAAAACCAGTCTTCCGTCACGACGAAGAGCAACCGCGGGGTCACCATACCGAGGCCGTGCGCATCGGTGATCCTGCCTCTCGGGGGTTCCAGGACCGTGTCGGCCGGGGAACTTCGCTACCGCCCTGCCGTTTCGGCTCCGTCCCGTTCGTCATTCGATCCACTCTGTCACCGGCCGGGACGCCGCCCCGAGGCGCCCGTCCGGATCGGCGGTCGTCGCGCGATAGGAACGGGACTCCGCGTTTGTCCTGTTCCCGGCGCTCTACCACATCGCGCGCCGCGCCCGCAGGGCACCGTGCCGATCGCTTTCCCCATCTTCCTTCGGAGCCCCGTGATGAGCATGACCGTCGGCGACTTCCTCATCGAACGCCTGCATGCCTGGGGTGTGCGCAAGATCTTCGGTTACCCGGGAGACGGCATCAACGGCGTGTTCGGGTCGATGCAACGCGCGCCCGAGAAGATCGAGTTCATCCAGGCGCGCCACGAGGAGATGGCGGCCTTCATGGCGGCAGCCTATGCTAAATTCTCCGGCGAACTCGGCGTCTGTATCGCGACCTCGGGTCCCGGCGCCACGCATCTGCTGACCGGCCTCTACGACGCCCGCATGGACCATATGCCGGTGCTCGCCATCGTGGGGCAACAGGCCCGCACCGCGCTCGGGTCCCATTACCAGCAGGAGCTCGACCTCCAATCCATGTTCAAGGACGTGGCCGGCGCCTTCGTGCAGACCGCCATGGCGCCGGCGCAGATGCGCCACCTCGTCGATCGGGCCGTTCGCACCGCCGTGTCGGAGCGCGCCGTCACGGCATTGATCATCCCCAACGACCTCCAGGACCTGCCCTACGCGGAGCCGGAGCGCGCCCATGGCTTCACCTTCTCGGGCGTCGGCTATGCCCGCCCGAAGACCGTCCCCTATGATCGCGACCTGCAGCAAGCGGCCGCCATCCTCAACGAGGGTCGGAAGGTCGCCATGCTGGTGGGTGCCGGCAGCGTCGACGCCGTCGACGAGGTGATCGCGGTCGCTGAAAAGCTCGGTGCCGGCTGCGCCAAGGCGCTGCTGGGCAAGTTCGTCCTGCCCGACAACCTGCCCTGGGCGACCGGTACGATCGGCCTTTTGGGGACCGAGGCTTCGGCCAACATGATGGCCGAATGCGACACCTTGCTGATGGTCGGCTCCGGCTTTCCCTGGGCCGAGTTCCTACCCAATGAGGGCCAGGCGCGCGGCGTTCAGATCGACCTCAAGGGCGATATGCTGTCGCTGCGCTACCCGATGGAGTGCAACCTGCACGGCGACGCGGCCGAGACCCTGCGCGCCCTGCTGCCGCTGCTCGAGACGAAGACCGATCGCGCTTGGCAGGAGAAGGTCGTCGGCTGGACGGCGAGATCCTGGGATCAGGCGGCCGCGCAGGCCAAGATGCCGGCCAAGCCCATCAATCCGCAACGTGTCACCTTCGAACTGTCGCCGCGCCTGCCGGAGCGCTGCATCGTCACTTCGGATTCGGGCTCCTGCGCCAATTGGTATGCGCGCGACCTGAAGGCGCGCCGCGGCATGATGGGATCGCTGTCGGGATCGCTCGCCTCGATGGGCGCCGCCGTGCCCTATGCCATCGCGGCCAAGTTCGCCCATCCGGACCGGCCCGTCGTGGCACTGGTCGGCGACGGCGCCATGCAGATGAACAACATGGCCGAGCTCATCACGGTGACCAAATACCATCACCTGTGGGCCAACAAGACTTGGGTCGTCTGCGTCTTCAACAACGAGGACCTGAACCAAGTCACCTGGGAACAGCGCGTGATGGAGGGCAACCCGAAGTTCGTGGCCTCGCAGGAGATCCCGAACGTGCCCTATCACAAGTTCGGCGAGCTGATCGGCTTCAAGGGGATCTATGTCGACGATCCGGAGCAGCTCGGCGAGGCCTGGGACGAAGCCCTGCGCTCGGACAGGCCCGTCGTGCTCGAGGTCAAGACGGACCCCGAAGTTCCGCCACTGCCGCCCCACATCACCTTCGAACAGGCCCGCCACTTCATGACGACCCTCGCCAAGGGCGACCAGCGCGAGGCCAGCATGATCATGGGCGCCGCCCGCCAGGTCATCGGCTCGCTCCTGCCCGGCCACGCCGACAAGCAGGGCGCGAGCTAAGGCAGCGCCGACCCGATCGTCCGTACCAGGAACTCGGCCAGTTCGGGGACCGGCTTCGTCCGGCGCGGGCCCCGCGCGATGAGGGCCAGTTCGGACGGTGGCACGTCGGGGAAGCCGTCCTTCGGGCCGAGCCGCCGGTGGTCGGTCTGCACCGTGGCCTCGGTCAGCAGCCCGATGCCGATACCCGACGCGATGGCGGCCTGCACGCCGGCCAGTCCTTGGCCGACGAAGGCGACCCTCCAGCGCCGGCCCGAGCTTTCGACGGCCTCCACGGCTCGGCTGCGATAGATGCAGCCCTGCGGGAACAGCGCGAGCGGCATCGGATCTTGCGGGATGTCGGCGGAACGGCCCGCCACCCAGGTCAGCCGCTCGGGCCAGCGCGCCAGAGACGGACTGCCGTCGACAACGCGCTTCACCAGTGAGAGGTCGAGGTCGTCCGCCTCGAGGGCACGGTGGAGCGCGGCACTCCAGCCGCTGGTCGTGTCGAGTCGGATGTGAGGGCAGGCCCGCGCGAAGCCTGACAGGAGATCGG
>JAYVMK010000252.1:0-7734 GCA_043758995.1 Lichenibacterium sp.
CAGAAGCTCGGTGATCCGCAGCCCGTCGATCTGCGGCCCCACCATGGCCTCTTCACGCGCGATCAGCGTACCCGAGACATAGAGGCGGTCGCGGAAGGGGCGCGTCTCTGCCCGCGCCACCGTGACGGCGGGTGGCAGGGGCGCCGAGGCGATCAGCGAGGCGCCGGGCGCGGCCGCGTGGTCGATGGGCCGGTCGGCCAGGGCGCCCGGTCCGAGCCACCGATCGGCTTCGGCCGTCAGACCGACACCGACGAGACCGGCGCGCAGCGCGGGCCGGGAGGCCGGCACGAAGGCTCCGAGCACGGCGGCAGCGCCGGTGACGACCAGGAGAAGGAGAAGGATGCGGACGAGGATCTTCACGCGACCAGCTCCTGGCCGTTCGAGGAGCGGGGACGGATCGCGCCGGCGAAGAGCGCGTGATAGATGCCGAGCGCGAGCGCGACTTCGGTTTCCCCATCGAAGCGCGGGTCGGTGGCATGGCGCTTGAAAAGCCCGGCCGTGACGGTGAAGAGCACCCGCACGGCGAAGTCCGGAGCGATCCCGGCGCGCCGGGACGGCGCCTCCACAAGGGCGAGCAGACGCGCCTGCACATCCTCTTCGATAGCCTGGCAGATGCGTGCGACGTCCGGATTGCGACCCGCCTCGGCCCAGATCTCGAGTGCGAGACGGCTGCAAGGCACCGGCGCCTCGACCAGGTGTTTGCGCAGCAGCGTCGCCATGGCGGCCAAGGGATCGTCGCAGGCTTCGAGCGCGCCGAAATCCTCCGCCAGAGCCGCCTGATCGCGTTCGGCCAGGCCGGAGACCAGGGCCTCCTTGGAGCTGAAATAGCGATAGAGATTACCGGCGCTCATACCAGCCTCGCCGGCCACGATCTGCATCGTGGCGCCGCGGAAACCGTGACGCGCGAAAGCACGCTCCGCCGCTTCGAGAATGTGGGTGCGGCGGAGGTCATCCGGCTCGATGGAGAGCGCCGGCAACGACATGAGCAAGATCCGAGAATGAACGTTCATTCTCATCTGTAGACGGATCAAGACGGGATCAAGGCGCGCGTCTGATGGGCGGCACTCGCTTCCGATGTTCCACGCAGACAGATCGATCTCAACTGAAGGCTTTGCATCGAGCAAGCAAAGCTGTCGATCTCGCGAGACTCGAGCGCCTTATCGCAACCCGACGGGTTAGAGGTCGTCGTAGTGGGCGAGGTGCCAGGGTTCCGCCTCGCCGCCTTCGATCCAGGACTTCCAGGCCGGCAGGGCCATGATGGCGTCCATATAGGCGCGCGTCTCCGGGCGGACCGGGATCTCGTAGACGTGCAGCCGGTTCACCACCGGCGCATACATGGCGTCCGCGGCCGAAAATTCGCCGAACAGGAAGCGCCCCCCCTGGCCGTAGCGCGCCCGCGCATCGGCCCAGACCGCCTCGATGCGATCGACATCGGCGCGCACCTCGGACGTGACCGGGAGCGCCTTGGGGGCGCGGCGGAAGTTGGTCGGGCAGGCCTGGCGGAGCTTGACGAAGCCCGCATGCATCTCGGAGCTGATGGCGCGGGCCAGAGCGCGGGCGGCGCGGTCGCGCGGCCAGATCGGCCGGTCCGGGAAGCTCTCGGCGATGAACTCGAGGATCGCCAGCGATTCCGACACCACGATGTCGCCATCGTGCAGCACCGGCACCTTGCCGGTGGGGCCGACCGCCAGCATCTCGGCCCTGGTCTCGGGCCGGTACATGGGGATCACGGTCTCGGCGAAGGGGATGTCGAAGGCCTTGAGCAGGATCCAGGGCCGCAGCGACCAGGAGGAATAGGCTCTGTTGCCGATGTAGAGCTGCAGCGTCATGGGTGGGACTCTCGTGCGGGACCGTGCCCACTCTGGCGGGGCCTGCCCGAGGACGACAAGCGAAGAGTCCTGATGCGATCGATCGCAACCGTCGATCGATGCGCGGCGGTGGATGGCTGGACGACGGCCTAGCCTTTATAAGCTCGTCGATGCGAAGCGATCGGGCTCTCGTGTGAAAGGCGCCATGCTGCTGTCCCCTCTCGATGTCGCGGCAGTCGCGACCTTCATGCTCGGCTGGATCTCCTATCACGTGCTGGTCGAGCGCTCGCCTTTCGGGCGCTACGCCTTGAACAATCGGATGAACGAATACCGCCTGCGCTGGATGCTCGAGATGCAGGCCCGCGAGGCCCGGATCGTCGATTCCTCGCTGATGGCCTCGCTGCAGAGCGGCACCTCGTTCTTCGCCTCCACCTCGCTGCTCGCCCTCGGCGGCTCGCTCACGCTGCTGCGCGGCGCCGACGACGCGCTGCGCATTCTCAGCGATCTCCCGCTCGCGTCGACGGCCAGCCGCAGTCTGTGGGACCTGAAGGTGATCGGCCTGACGCTGATCTTCGGCTACGCGTTCTTCAAATTCGCTTGGTCGTACAGGCTCTTCAACTATGCCTCGATCCTCATCGGCGCGACACCGGCGGTCCAGTCGAGCCGGCCGGAACAGCGCCGCCTGACCGCGCTCCGGGCCGCAGAAATGAACATCGTGGCCGGACGCCACTTCAATCGCGGTCAGCGCGCCTTCTTCTTTGCGCTCGCCTATCTCGGCTGGTTCGTCGGGCCGCTGATGCTGATCGCCACGACCGTCGTGGTGGTGGTGGCGATCCTGGTCCGGCAGTTCGCCTCGGATGCCTTGAAAGCCGTCTCGATGGAGCTTCCGCTCGCCGAACTCGGGCTCGTCGACGCGGAGCCCGCGCCTCAGGACCCCGGGAACAGGTCGGAGATCCTGCCCGACGCGCGGTAGGCTACGAGGCCGATCCACTCACGCACGGCCATGTCGAACCGAAGCAGCCCGGCGGCGACATCGGAGCTCGGCATCAGGTCACGCCAGCCATCGGTGCTGCGATAATCGACCGGGACCGGCACGACATCGAAGCCCTCGGCCCGGAACAGGCCGACCGAGCGCGGCATGTGATAGGCGGAGGTGACGAGGAGCCAGCGCTGGCCGGGGCTGGGATGGAAAAGATCGCGGGTGAAGCGCGCATTTTCTTCCGTGTTGCGCGATCCGGTCTCGAGCCTGATCCGGGCCGGAGCGACTCCGAGATCGAGCCAGAGCCGTTTCGCATCTTCGGCCTCGCCGCCGATGTCGCTCACGAGCGCGTTGGATCCGCCGGTATAGACCAGCGGCACCCCCGGATAGCGCCGCGCCAGACTGGCGCCCGCGGTCAGTCGTTCCGCGCCCTGAGCCAGCGCCACCGTCCCCCGTGCGGCGCCGATCTCCTGGTCGATGGCACCGCCGAGAACGATGATGCCGGCGGGATCGAGATCGGTGGCAAGCACGGCCTGGGGGAATCTGTCCTCCAGCGGACGCAGCAGCAACTTGCCCACCGGCAGAACGCCGCAGAGCAGCAGGACAGTGAGGGCGGAGACGGTGAGGCGGGAGCCCCAACGCCGCCCAGACGGCGCCGCGAGCGCGCCGAGGAGCGCCAGCGCCACAAGCACATTGGTCGGCGCCGCGACGATCCACAGCACCTTAGAGAGGATGAAGAACATGCCGCGATCACCGCTGGTGGGAGAATCGTCTTCGAGGATAGAGCCGAAGCCGGATCGGATCGTCCTCCCTTCACACCGGGCTGTTTCGCCCTGCCCCGGAGCACGCTCCCCTCCCCGTGGCGACCGGGTTCACCTCCGTGCGTCGGGACAAGGGCCCGCCTCCCGTCCGAGGAGAAGGGCAGAAGCCTCCCCGACAATGGGATATGGGAGGAGGTGAGGCACAGGGGACTGGCGATGATGGGCGATGCGCAACTCGGACGACGGCAGCGTAGTCCCAGAGGATCCACGCGTTTGCTCGTGTCGGCCGGGATGCTTGTCCTGGCTCTTACCGCGTCGGTGCAGGCCGAAGAGCCTCTCACGGGCGCGACCGCCTGGGATCGCATCGTCGGCAATACGGTGACGGGATCCACGCCCGACGGACCCTATGCGGAGCTTTTCCGCCCTGACGGCTCCTTCACCATCGTGGACAATGACGGAAAAGGCGCCGGCCATTGGACCCTGCGCGACGGCAGACTGTGCACGCAGGTCGACGACGAAGAGGAGGAATGCCGCAGCTTCTCGATCCTGGGGCAGATCGGCACCTTCACCGACGAAGCGGGGAACCGCTACGCCTTCGAGATCGTGCCGGGAAACCCCAAAGGCCTATAGAGGCAGGTCGATGCCCTGCAGGAACTCGGCGAATTGGTCGGGCGATCCGAAGAAGGCGTTACGGTCGACCTTGCCGCGGATGCCCGCCACATGGGCGTCGGACTGATACTGCCAGAAGTGCCATTTGCGTCCGGGGTAGCGCACGCTGGGGTGATACTTCGTCGACCGGACCCAGATCGGAAAGTCGTTCAGCGCGCCTCCGGCCAGAATGCCGGCGTAGAAATCGACGGTGGCATAGATCACCGGCTTGCGGCCGTAGAAGCGCTCCATCTCCTCCAGCATGACGCGCATCTCGCGCACCGTCTGCTCGCGGTAGAGCGTGCGCTTGCAGGTCGGCGAGGTGGGAGTGAGTTCGACATCGAGGACCGGTGGCAGCATGCCGGGCTCGTTCGGCACGTTCTGCTCGAACCAGCGCATCTGCTCCATCGGCGAGCGGCACCAATAGACGAAATGGTAGGCGCCACGCGGCACGCCGGCGGCGCGCGCCTCCTCCCAGTTCTGCCGGAATCGCGAGTCGACGTCGCTGCCGCCTTCGGTGGATTTGATCCAGGCGAACTGGATCCCGGAGTCCCGGACCGCGTTCCAATCGATCGCACCCTGATATTTGGACACGTCGATCCCGTGGATCGCAAAGGCATCCGGCAGGGGTCCACCGAAGCTCGTCGTAGGCGGCGGCGTTCCCGCGCAGCCCGCCAGAGACAGGGCCACAGCCAGAATGCCGAGAACTCGCTTGAACGTCATGGACAGGACCGCATCTCGCATGGGCGACGTCCCGAGGATTAGAATTGATCCCGTAACGGGTCCTTAATGGCGCAGCAAGCGAAGGCCGAAGTGTCATAGGATTGCCACGGGCGGCGATCAAACCCTCGATATGGTTTCCTCTTCGCAAATTCTTCTCGCCGCTGCGGCTCTGCTGTGCGGCGCCTCCGCCGCCACGGCCAGCACCACTCCGTCGGCCCAAAGCTGTCACAATCCGGACGCACTCGGCACCTTCCGTACTATTTCGGTCGGTGGCGCTCCGGAACTCGGGCTGAAGACCTATCCGCAGACCCTGGACCTTCAGGACCACGAGGTCGTCCTGACCTTCGACGACGGCCCTTGGGGGCCCACGACGCCGAGCGTCCTCAAGGCGCTGGACGCCCAATGCGTCAAGGCGACCTTCTTCCTCATCGGCCGCAACGCCCAGGCACATCCCGACCTCGTCAAGCAGGAGATCGCCGAAGGCCACACGGTCGGCCACCACACCTGGGACCACCCTGCCGTGACGTTGCGAAACCTCAGCGACAAGTCGGCGCTTCTCGACATCACGCATGGGATGGAGGCGGACGACAAGGCGGCCGGCTACGGGCCCTGGGCCGGCCAGCCGCATGTGCCGTTCTTCCGCTTCCCGGGCTTCGGCGATTCGGCCGTCACCAAAGCCTATCTCAAGGACCATCACGTGGCGGTGTTCGGTGCGGACCTCTGGGCCTCGGACTGGATCCCGATGACGCCCGACGCCGAGTTCGACCGCTTGATGACCCGCCTGCGGGCCGCAGGTCGCGGCATCATCCTGCTCCACGACATCAAGAGGCAGACGGCCGAGATGCTGCCGCGCTTCCTCGCCGAACTGAAGACCGAACACTATCACGTCGTGGCGATGGTCCCGGGCGGAACGACGACTGCGACCCGTCCGGCGCCCGCCGGCTGGACCTCCGAGACCGAGCAGGCCGTCAGCCACATTCTGGTCAAGACGCGGCCGGCCAGCGCACCGGTCGCTGGCGCGAGCCCTGCCGCGGCAGCGACCCCGAGCGACGAGGCGCTACCGCTGAAGGGCACGGACCAGCAGTGACGTGGCGGAGTGGCTGGGGGGCCGCCACGGATAGGTGAGCGGATGTGGACTGCGCTGCCGACGAAGACGAGACGTCCCGGGGCCTCTAAATGGTTTGTGTCGCCACCGACGCCTGAGGGCGCTAGGTCCCGACGCTCAGGACTGGTCTAAGCGGGCAGAGACGCAAACAGTCGGAGGGTCGATGTGGACGTCGTGGCTTCGTCGGGAACTGAGGCGGGCCTTTAACGCCGGCGCTCCGAAGTTCGGTCTCGTCAACGTTGCTCGAGCGCAGGCCGTGCCCTCACCCTCGCAGGGGCCGCTCACTCTCGAGGCCCAGGGCAGTTTCTTCGTCGGCGGGCGCGAGATCCATTCCGACACTCTGTCCACCTTGCCGGCCTACGGGCCTTCGGGCACCGTGTCCGTCGATCAGATGTATGTGCACTTCCAGACGCCTGCCGGCGTCGATGGCCGGCCCGCGCTGGTGCTGATCCACGGCTGCTGCCTGACCGGCAAGACATGGGAAACCACGCCCGACAGCCGCAGCGGCTGGGACGACTATCTATTGCGCAAGGGATACCCGGTCTATGTGATCGACCAGGCGTGGCGCGGCCGCTCCGCCGCGAACATCGCGTCCATCAACGCGGTGAAGACCGGGAGGGCGCAGCCCGAACATCTGCCGACTGTCTTCGCGGCCGGCCACGAGTCGGCGTGGGCCATCTTCCGTTTCGGGCCCGACTATCCAGCCGTGTTCCCCGGCATGCGATACCCGCTCGAGGCCGAGGCCGAGTTCTGGAAGCAGATGGTGCCGGACTGGTGGGGCGACCTGCCGACGCCTAACCCGACGGTGCCGGCCCTGTCGTTGCTGGCGAAGCGCATTGGCCCGACAGTGCTGATCAGCCACTCGCAGGCGGGGATTTACCCTTTCCAGGTGGTCGCGGCGCGACGGGACGGAATCGCCGGCCTCGTGGCGCTGGAACCCGCCGCCTGCCCGGCGCCGACCGACGACATGACGCCCTACAAGGGGCTACCGATCCTGGTGCTTTTCGGAGACTTCGTCGAACAATCGCCGCGCTGGGCGCCGCGCCTCGACCAGTGCCGCGAGTTCGTCGCGGCCGCCAACGCAGCCGGAGGTAAGGCCGAGTTGGTGCTGTTGCCGGATGTCGGACTGCACGGCAACTCCCACATGATGATGCAAGACCGGAACAGCCACGAAGTCGCCGACTGGCTGGCGAATTGGATCGACCGGAACGTCCCCAGGCACACGTAGCGCTCCGTCCGGCATTGCAAGTTCCGGCTTCGCCGCCCAGGCAGATCAGGCACACCGTCGTCAGAAGTGGACGCGGCGCAGCCGGGCTTGATGCGCTGTGCTCGGGCGCGAGTGTCGCCTATTCCGCCGCTATGGCGTTGGCGTGAGCGGAGAGAGCCGCGCAGACATCGTCGACGACATTTTCCACCAGCACGCGATCATCGCCCTCGCCCATGACGCGGACGACGGGTTCCGTTCCCGAAGGACGGATGAGAAGCCGCCCGCCCTGGCCGAGCCGTTCGCGGCCGCCGTCGATGGCGCGGATCACTCCGTCTTGCGCCAGAGTGCGGCGATCGACGAAGCGGACGTTCTTCAAGACCTGGGGCAGCGGCTCGAAGCGGTGGCAGACCTCGCTGACCGGCCGGTCGCGTCGCTTGACGACGGCCAGCACCTGCAGCGCCGCCACGAGACCGTCACCGGTCGTCGAGAAGTCCGACAGGATG
>JAYVMK010000253.1:0-12812 GCA_043758995.1 Lichenibacterium sp.
TCCCCCCACCGCTCGCCGGCCCGCCTCGCGAGCAGCCCCGATCCTGCCGCCCAAGAAACTGCAAGAGCCGTTTCCGCGTCCCTCGCCGTAGGAGTACGATAAACTGAAGGGCAATGTGAGGCAGGAGCGGCAACGCCGGGCAGGCTCCCACAAGGTGCGATGGGTTCGGATTTCGATGCGTAGGCCATCGCCACTCTCTTCCTCGCCAGACTCCTTCGGTCAGCGTATCGACGTGCCGGACAACCCTCACCACCGACCGCTATCTCTCTTCTCGATCTTTTGCCGGTACGGTTTGCGATTGATCAATTTGGTAGAAGAGGAATCTGTAATCCGAAGGGAGGTCGAGGATCTGACCCCACCCCCTTGCTCGGTCTGTCGCGGGTGATCCCCTGGCCGCTTCCGGTCTCGCATCCGCAGCCAGGTGCGCCACTCAGGCGATGTGATCCGCACCGTGTTCGGCGCCGATCGCCAAGCCGTGAGCCGCCATTCCTCTGACGTGAGAATGCCGAGCGCCACGGCCTGTCTGACAGCCGTCTTCACGGTCGACCGGCTGACACCTGCCAGGATCGCGATGTGGCCGATCGTGAGCCTGCACAGCCCCCTGCGCGCCACCTCGGCGGCGATCGTCGACAGGACCGCCGTCTCTGCCATCGTGAACCTGGCCGCGAGCTGCGGCGGAAGCCATCCGGAGCCTGTCCAACGCCGGCGCCGCTCCATGTGAGCCGGAGAGCGCGGCCTCGAGCCTACGGGCTTCCTAGAGGCCACTGGCGTCGGTGGAATGGCCTTCCGAGCATGGATCTCGTCGGCGAGTTGCTGCGCGTCCTCCTCGGACACAGCCCCGCAGGCAAAGCCCTTCCAGACGGCCGCCGCCAACTCGGCAAGCCGCACCCGTGGCGTGCCCGGTAGGGCCGCCCGTATCTGTTCCGCAAACATCTACCCTGCCCCTCGTTGGGGCCGTTTCGGGGCGAACGAAGGCGGCCGGAAAAACGACTGTTTCCCCGTTGACTCCCGAAAGAGCCTGACCCATCTTCGCAATGCGATTAGCGAAGCGGTCCAACCGTTTTCAGAGGCCTCGTTCCTGCCAGGGAACGGGGCCTCTCTCGTTTCAGCGTCCTAGTCGGCCATCAGTCCTCGCATCTGCGCGCGGCTCGTGAGTCGCGCGACAGGTTATAGCGCCCGACGGAGGCTCGGGTGTCAAACCGGGACAGGCATTTCGGTCAGCCCCGCGTCAGGGGCCGGGCGGGGCCACTTCCTGTCTGCCGGACCTTCGGACTGCGCTGTTTGGTTGCTACGTCTGACGTCCCGGCTCGCGTGGTGGGGCCTGACGGAGGCGCACCCATGTCCGACGAAGACCGCATCGCCCACGCCCTTTGTGTGGCGGACGGGCATGACCCTGAAGCCGAGATCACGATCGGAACGGACATAGTCGAAAGGGCAGCATCGCCCGTGAACCCAGATGCACACCGATCGTTGCTCCCCGACAAGCACCTCTTTGAGGAGAACCGATGCGCTCTGTTTCGTCCCTTGCCTTGCTGCGAGGTGTCCCTCGCGCCGGGATGTTTGCAGTCGCTTTGGCTGCCGTTGGGCCAGCACAAGCCGCTGGTAGTCATCCCTCGTTCGTCCAGGCTGCAACACGGGCCGGCATGTTTCAGACCTTCCTTGGCCTGATCGAAAAGGCGCAGGCCGCAGACCGGCTGAACGCAGGGCCGGTCACAGTCTTCATGCCGACTGACGTTGCCTTCAAACATCTGACGGCGGCGCAACGTGACGCCATCGCCGCGCTCTCGCCCGACGACGCCAAACGCTTTGTCGATCACTTCGTCGTGCCCGGCGTAGCGCTGAAATCGAACAACATCGAACAGGACATCACGGCAGAGGACGGCACATCCTACAACGTCACGTGGTTCGGAGGCCGCTTGTCGCTGCGGGACCATCGAGGGCCTGCAACTGGGCCCTTGGCCTTCGTCATCGACGGCGACAATCTCGCAGGACTTGGCGTGATCGATGCCATCGACAACGTCCTCATGCCGGCTTTCCTTGATAGACCAACGTCGGCAGACGTACCCGTGGCAACGAGCGCACCGCCGCCTGTGGCCGCCGCCCCTGCAGCGTCTCCGCCCAGCGCCGCCAGCCCTCCGAGTATTACCACTCCCGTCCCCGCGCCGACGGCTGCCACTTCCGCCGTCCAAGCTCCTGCAACAACCAGCGCGCCGGGCGACGTTACCTCATCCGAGCCTAAACCGACCCAAGCTGCTCCCCCGCCTCAGCCGGCGCCAGCCAACCCTTCTGTGACCGCCGCGCCGACCACACCTGACATCAACATCACCACGGCCGATCTCCGCGGCTGGCCGGTGCGAACGACTGGCAACGGACCATCCGGCAAGGTCGACCGCATCATCGTCGGCATTCCGAGCGGCCGGGTCACCGGCCTGACGGCAACCTTCGGGGGGTTTTTCGGCTTCGGAGGAAGGCGCGTCTTCATCGCCTGGTCTCTCGTCATCGTAGATCTACAGGGGAAGGCCATCCGCGTGCGAATGACGGCAGAGGCCCTCAAATCCGCACCGTCGAAACCTCCTAAGCTCTGACAGAGCAGGATGGCCCGGCTTGGACGCCCTACGCTGGCGAGACCCGACTGTTCACCGCGGCGGCAACGCGCTAGGGCTGATGGAGTGAAAACAAGCGATCATGTTCACATGTGGTCGTGGTGGCATGTTTATGCCCGGGCGATTGGTGGCTCTCCATACTGCGCGAACAGCAGATTGAGCGCGTCGGCCAAAAGCGCCGCTTGAGACCGATCCTCTTTCACGGACAGGATCGCGAGCTGCTTCCTGACGGCGGGATCGAAATAGGCAGAGATCGCGACCTTGCCTTGTCGGCTCGGGGGCTGTGCGGTGGCTTCTGAAGGCGTGCTAATCCGCTCGACAGGTTCGGCCGCAGGTTCTGCTGCCTTCACCTGCTCGGGCTTTCCTGCGGCCTTTTTTATCCCACCGAGGCCGTCTGCAAAACGGTTCATATGTTCACCTGCTCGCTTGTTCGGATGTGGACACGCGCATCTGTTCACATGCCCACATGTAGAGTTGTTTGACCTCCTGCGCCGCCTTCCCTTTGGGTTCGACCTCCTGCGCGACCTGGCCCGAAATCAGGCACCTACTGTAGGCAACCCGGTCTCCTATGCGGACCGGACAGACCGGCAGGCCAAGGGCTTCGGAAATCATTTCCGCCGCTTCATCGGCAACGGTGCTGAACGATGGCACGCTGTTCAGCACCGCTACGGCCGGCACTTTCACAAGCTGCAGAAGCTCAGCCGTCTTTCGCATGGCTCGGAGATCCATGATGGACGGCTGACAAGGCACGATGACGAGATCCGCAGCCCGGGCAGCGTCAAGCGCGGCAGCCTCATTATGGGGCGCTGTGTCGATGATGAGGGCGCCGGTTCCGATTTCTCTGGCATGAGCCAGGACTTTGCCGAGCCGCGCCGGCTGTACGCTTTCGACGTGAGGCATCGGGTTTTCTCGTGCATCGTGCCACTCGGCCGCTGATGCTTGCGGGTCTAAGTCGAGCACGAGAACGTCTTCGCCTTCCAGCCAAAATGCAGCGGCGAGGTGAAGGGCCAGCGTGGTTTTTCCACACCCGCCTTTCTGGTTCACAAGTGCGATCGTCCGCATGATGGATTCCCTACATGACCGCATGATAGCGCGTGCTCATGACTTCATGTGAACATGCAGGATTGGTGCGAGGCTGACCGTCTCGTGATGAGCGGCGATCCACAAGCGCGCATGTTCACATGTGATGCTGTGCGTTAGGCTGCCGTGAGGTGTTGGCTGATCAGTTTCTGCATCTCGAACATGGTGCAGCGGTCATGACCGAACACGGCGCGAAGCTTGTCGTCGGCCACAATGGTTCGCTTGTCGGCCGGGTCCTGCAGACTGTTCGCCCGGATGTGGTCCCAGAGCTTCGACACCACTTCAGTGGGGGGCAGGGGATCAGCCCCGATGATCGCCGCGTGTTCGGCGGAGGGCTTTACGGGCTTTGCCAGAGCGCCAGCGGCGCGGGGCTTGGTGGAGGCGACGGTGGATGAGATGATTTAGGTCCTTATACCGATCACATGCCATCATGCGAGCATGCAAGCAAGTGAGCATCTGCGATCATGTTCGATTGGACCCGATGAACTCGGCAAGCACCCATCCAATCGCGCGGGCGGCGGCCTGCCTCACCACCTGCCGGCAGACATCACCGCAAGCCCAGATAATCCCCGCACAGAGTGGAATGTCGGGTCAGAGCCCCTGGCTATTCCAGCCTGCACCACTTGCAGCCGCTGCCCTTCGACAAGCTCAAGATCGACCAGAGCTTCGTAGGCGCCACGGTGGCCCATAAGGAAAGCGCCAAGATCGTCTCGGCTGTCGTGGCCCTCGGGCTGTCGACGGTCGCAGAGGGCGTAGAAACTGGGAAGGCGGCAGCTGCAGCGCGACGATCAAGATGAGGCACGTATTGCCTCATCCGAAAATGTTGCCCACGAGCTCCCTTGTAGCCTTGACTCACCGTCTGGTACGTTCGAGCTCAGATCAAAGCGTGGGGGAACGCGGATTGGACGTATTCGACTTCGATCGGCGCTTGGTCGACGACTACGAGCGGCTCGCGCGTAGTTTTACGAAGATCCTGGCCCCGGACATCGCCACCAAGGTGTCGGAGATCTACGCCGACGGCCGCTTCTGGCCGGAGCCGCTCGTCTCAGTGAACCCCACTTCGAGCCTGGCAAGACCATCGACGAGATGGTCGAGGGCGGGAGGCTCCATCCCGACACCGCCCGGGTCTTCCGGACTGCCTAAGGCACGCTCAGGCTCCACAGTCATCAGCTCGAGGCGACGGGCAAGGCAAAGCTTGGGCGCGGCTACGTTGTCACGACCGGCACGGGTTCTGGCAAATCGTTGTGCTTTTTTGTGCCCATCAACGACGCGGCCATCCGCGCGCGCGCCGAGGGAGAAAGGCGCCGGACCCGAGCCATCATCGTCTACCTAAGTGAGACGATGCCGAAGCCACTTACGCAGGGGTTAGATCGACCGCGCCATGGCGGTTCTTGAAGACGTCGACGAAATCCGGGTCGGCGCAAAGGCAGCGTTGGGACGCGTTCTTCGCGC
The DNA here is from genome assembly GCA_043758995.1 of Lichenibacterium sp. Classification (GTDB taxonomy): domain Bacteria; phylum Pseudomonadota; class Alphaproteobacteria; order Rhizobiales; family Beijerinckiaceae; genus Lichenihabitans. The sequence continues at coordinate 5,136 of JAYVMK010000253.1, forward strand.
GCGGGTCGCGCAGGTGCGTCCCCAGCGGTCGCAAGAGGTTGATGCGGTGGATCGCCGACGTCGGGAGGGCGATGCCTGCTGCATGCCTGACCAACTCGGCAGCCAACAGGATCCCCGCGAGGGCGGATTGGAACGGCATCGGCACAATGGCGGGCGCGGTGCGGCGACCGTCGCTGAGCCTCATCACGAGTCCCCCGCAGATGGCCGATTGCCGGAACTCGCGCAACGGCTTGTCGGAGAATGATAGCAGCGGCTCCGCCTCTACGTTCATCGCCGCCGCTGCGCGCCGTAGGAACCCCTCACCGACCGGCTCCTGAGCCTGCAACAGACGGCGGATCTCAAGGAGGGCTTCCGGCATGGAAAGCTCCTCGGACACGAGTTCGTCCTCGTCCTTGGTCTTGCCCACGGGCATGTAGAGGCAGGCCAGGCAAGGACCGCCGTCGCCGAAGCGGTGCCGGGACACGCCGAGGTCGGACGGCTGCGTCCAGGCATTCGCGACCCAGCCAGGCAATGCGGCCTGGACCGCGATCCGATCCTCCGCCGTGTCGAGCGCCGTCGCGACGACGTCGAGCCGGGGTCGGGGCGTGGCGTCGATGTATCGTGCGAACGTGGCTTGATGCGGCACCGCCCGGAGCCCCGACCCCGCCAAGGCTTCCAGTGCCAGCTCCACCTTGACTCGTCCCTCGTCGCGCCGGCAGGCCAGCGCGTACCGTTGCAGGTTGGACAGGTCGACCACGTCGTGGTCGATGAGGTGGAGCGTGCCGACGATGGTCCCGGTCCGAGCCAGGGCCCAGATCACTCCGTTGCCGATGGCGCCGAGGCCGATAAGGTGTAACGCCCCGAGGTCAAGCGTTTCGGTCGCCAGGTCTGCCGGTGGGTCGACATGCCCGTGCGCGAAGGTCAGGGTCGAGAGGCTAAGATCCCTGTCACAACTCCCGCCCTCCAACTGGTCGCCGAACACGAGGCGGAACACGTTGGCGGCCGCCAGGCAGGCCGCCGTGCCGGCGCCGAAGGGAACGGCACCACTTCCCGACACCACTGGACCGGACCTCGACAGTTTCGCCGTCCAGCCATCGGAGCCGACGAAGAAGGCGGGCGCGTCGGAGGCGGGCCGCGTCATGCCGACCACGATGCACGACCCCGCCCCGTCGAGGTCGCGGCGGATCTCGATGGCTGGGTTGATCGCTGTAGCGATTGCGACGGCCTGAGCGGCCACGGACCCCGCACCGGGATCGAGCGCGACGACCGACAACCTCGGGTGCAGGCGCGCGAGAAGGCGGATTACCATATCAATCGTCGCGCGGCCCTCGGACGAGCTCGCCGCGACGCCATCGAAGGCGATGCACACCAGGTGGCCGAGCAGCGCTTCGTCGAAAGCGCCGGTGTCGAAGCCCTGCAGGATCTGCGACGCGGAGGTGGCCGCGCGCCCGTGGAAGTCCGCGAAGGCCATGATCATTCCACCATCTCGATAAGGCGCCCGGCCGCGGTCGCGTCGACGGGGCGCCACCGCGCGCCCTGGTCGAGCCGGTAGATCGCCGTGCGCGGGAGCGAGAAAGGAGCCCGGGCGAAATCGGGGACGACGAGTGACAGGCAGCCGACCGCCGTCGCGACGGCGTTCTCGTCGTCTGTGCTTGAATGATAGGCCCGTCCCGGGTGGCTGTGGATCTGTGCCAGGAGCGTCACCTTGTTTCTGAATAGCCATACGTTGAGGCGATGAAGCTCGCCGGCCCCGACGCACACGCACACGCCGTCGGGCGTCCTGATGTGTTGTTGCTCCGGTATCACTGACTGGGTGACCACGAAGTCCTGCCCGGACAGGCCGGACTGGCGCCCCACCCAGAGCCCCATGCCCTCGTGCCCGTCCTGCCCGACGGCACGCAGGTGCGCGTGGACGTGATTGACGCAGGCCCGGGGCACGACGACTCGCGTGATGTCGGAAAGGCTCACGCGGCCACCCTCGCCGGCGCCAACCCCAGCATGACGATCGGCGCTTGTGCCTGGATCATGATCTGGAAGGCCTCGATCGGATTGATGCCGTGCGCCCAGATCTTCTCGAGGATGAAGGCCAAGGAGCCTTCGTAGGAACCGCGGTGCAGCAGCCATGAGTCACCGGTATGGGCGGAGTTGTCGTGGTACTCGCGGATGCCCGGCAGACACAGGAAGGGCCGGGCCTCGGGGCCGTTAGCCTGGATCATGTTCTGCATGGGCACCCCGGCCTGCATCATGGCCAGAAGGGCTGCGTCGTCGGTGTCCGGCGGACGCCTGATCATGGTCAGCCCCAGGTCCTTGGCGGTCAGGGGTTCGCGCGTGAACGGATCCACAAACGTCAGCGAAGGCGGGCGCAGGTCGTAGTCGGTGAAGTCGAGGACCACCCCGGCCACGACCGCGGCCGGCCGGACCTTGACCGACGCGCAGGTCACGAAGACCTCAGGAAACACGGCGTCGATCAGGAAACAGCCGCGGCGGCGATGGAACGCCTCGCGCTCCCGGTGGAGCGCGACTTCCCGGTCGAACTTGCGCCGAGACACGGTCGGGTCGACCACCTGCGGCTCAGGCACCGGCCTTCCCCGCCTGCGGGCTGAGGAAGAGCTCCGCGCCGGCCTTGAGCCCCAGCTCGCCGACGGTGAGGTTTTCGTCGAGGACGTCGCTGCCCTCCATCCTGAACTCCCAAGCGTCGGCCGGCTGCGCGAGGTTCTGCGTGTCCTTGAGGGCCCTCGCGCGGATCTCGGAAAGCCGCTCGTCCCGGTGCACGGCCATCTCGACACCCGTCCCGTTGACGACGACGGTGATAAGGATCACGTCGGGGTGGTGATGGTGGTGCTCATGTCCTCTGCCATGCTCCCCGTGCTCACGTCTTTCCTCGTCTTCGATGTGGTGGGCCCGGTCACGCCGCTCGTGGGCCTGCTCCTCCGTCCGGTGAGCGGCACGCTCGAGGTCGCGGGCCTCGGTTTCCAACTGATCGGCTTCCGCTTCAAGCTGGATCACTTCCTCGCGCTTGCTGTGCTCGCCGTCTGCACTCATGATGTTCACCCGATGGTTGGGCCGCGCCGATCCACGGTCGTCAGCGATGGCCTATGGGGCCGTCATCCGTTGATGCGGACGGCCACACGGATTCGGACACGCAAAATCTTCGTCTCAATTGGGCGCACGGCCCGCATCACCCATCGAGATTGTGAATGGACGTCGCGCCAGCCGTGAACGCTACCCCGGCCATCCGCTACACCGCCGAGCAGATCCAGGTCGGCCTGGACACCATGACGGCGGGCGAGAAGGCCAAGGTCGCTAAGATCGCGAAGCACTTCGCTCCGCGGTCGGGGATGGAATGGCGCGACCTCTACCAGGAAGCCTTTGTCCGCGCGCTCGACACAAGATCCTGCGAGGTAGGGACGACTATGCCCGCCTTTCTGGGCGGCATCATCCGCAGCATCGCGTCCGAAGGTCCGCGCGCGAGGCGGAAGGTCGATAAGGGGGAAGGTGTCGAGGTGTTGGCGCGCGGCAACTACGGTGATGAGGGCTTGGCTGAGCCTGAAGACGAAGGCGTTCCACCTGACGAGGCAGCCCTCGCCCGCGTGTTCTATGCCGACCAACTGGCGCTGGCGCGAGCGAGCTACGCGGGCGATGAACAGCTCGAGCTGCTGGTCGAGGGCGTGCACGACGGCATGCGCGGCCACGAACTGGAGGAGTTCCTCGGCGTCGACACGAAGGGTCTCGCCGCGGCGAAGAAGCGCTTGGCAAGGCGATTGGCCGCCGGCGTTCCAGAAGGGATAAGGTTGTGAACGACAGGCGCGTCATGGACGACCGCGAAAAGCTACGGCTTTTGGACGATCTCTTCATGGAGGTGATCCTCGAAAGCAGCGATGCCGAAGCTTTGGCGTCGCTGGAACCGGGCGACATGCATAACATCGACGAGGCTGTGGCGATGGCCCGTCGGGAAAGACCACGGCGCAAGATGGCGCAGGCGAGGGCTGAACTCGCCGCACAGCGCGCCCGACCCCGTCCGGCCGGCCCGGCCCGTGTCGCGTCCGGGCGTTCGGCGATCGGAGAACATACAGGCCTGACACTGGCGGCGCGCAGCGGCGGCACGAACCACGATGCCGACCAGGCCAGCGTCGACGAGGATCTGGCTGAGCTTCACGCCAACGCCAGAAAGCGCGATGTCGGATGACACGCCCGCTGACCATCCCGGAGCGCGTGCTGCAGGACCTCGGCGTCGAGGAGCCGGGCGACATCGACCTCGAGGCGATCGCCTGGCATCTCGGGGCCGAGGTGCGATATCGAAAGCTCCATAATTGTGAGGCCAGGATAGTCGGCCTCGGCGACCAAGCCATCATCTCCGTCGACGAGGATGTGGAGCACCGGCGCCGGCGCTTCTCGATCGGGCACGAGCTCGGCCACTGGCGGCACCATCGCAGCAGGTGCCTCGCCTGCCGCACCGAGCAGATCGGGGATGCGCGGAAGCTGCCCACCGATCCGGAGCGCGTGGCGGACGACTACGCGTCCGACCTCCTGCTCCCCCGCTTCCTCCTCGAGCCCATGCTCAGGAAGGTCGCCCGACCCACCTTGAAGGATCTACGCACGCTGAGCGACGCGTTCGACGTCAGCCTGACAGCGACAACCCTGAAGGTGGTCGAGACCGACCGCTATCCCATGATGGTCGTCTGCCACGGGCCGGGCGGCCGCCGCTGGTTCCGAGCGTCGCGGTCGGTGCCGAAACGCTGGTTTCCCCGCGACCGACCGGATTCCGAGAGCTGCGCGTCGAGCGTGGTAGAGGGCGAAGAGCCCCGTCCCCGTCGCATCGACGCCGACGCATGGTTCGATCGTGTGGGCGCTGCCGACTACACCTTGCTTGAGCAGTCCTTCCGCCTTCCGGGCTCTCAGGTGGCGACTGTCCTGCTGCTGTCTGACGACATGATGGATTGAGCGCATCTACGTCAACTCATGATCGATGATGTCTCGTATGAGCGTAACGAACCATGCGGGTCGAAACCATTCCATAACATCACTTCCGCAAGGCGCAGTCGCAAGGGCTCAGGGCGGGGGAGGTCGGTCAACTTGGCGTCAACCATCCGGCCCCATGGTGCCCTTGTCGGTCGCGAGCCTCTCGCGGTCACGGGCGGGGGGAGGTCACGTCCGTCCTGACCTCCCCCAGGCGCCCTCCCCATAGGAGACGACGCAGCCAGTCGTCGTTCCCATGCAGGATAAGGCAGAGCCGTTGCGTCGCCGGGCCGCCGTGGATAGGACCGGCCCATGCCGGACCCGCAGTCCCCTGACGAATGGATGGTGCTTGCCCGCCGAAAAGAGGCGGTGGCGCGCGCCATGGTCGAGGACCGGAAGAACTGCGCCGAAGCCTTTACGGCGGCCGGCTTCGCAGTGGAGTACGCCCTCAAGGCGCTAATCATGCGCACAGAGCGGCTCAATGGCTGGCCGTCGCGGGACATGCGGCCCGACCTCCATCAACATGCCATTCGGTCGCTGGCGCAGGTGGCGGGCGTTGACCTGACCGTCGGCAACCGTATCGCCGCATCCTGGTTGACCGTTTTGCAATGGCAACGATCTCAGGACTATGATCCGAGGCCGATGAAGCGGGTCCAGGCCCGTGCCATGGTGGAGGCCGCCTTCGGCTCTGACGGAGTGGTGACGTGGATTCGCTCAACCTTGACGTGACGCGCAAGCGCGCTGGGGAAGAGTTCCTCCGGTCGCTGGAACTGCTCGGCCTTCGGCCGGAAGCACTGTTCTGGGCATTCGACCGCGCCGAGGACCGCCTCGTGCTCGTGCTTGCCACTGAGCTGTTCGATCTCAAGGGGCCGCTCGCCCTCTTCGAGCTCCTCGTGAAGGCGTACCGCGCGTCGGCGCTACCGCGCGAGATCGACCCGTTCGTGGTCCGTCTACACAGCCCCAAGCACAGGCTCATCCGCTACCTGGACGGCTGGCATCAGGATGATCCCGACGGGACTCGCCGCTACGGCCTTGCATCGGAGCAACGCGATCGCCCCGCCCCTGTAACCTCGATGACGGTCGAGGTAGACGACGTCGAGTTCAATACGGACTGGGTCTATCGCTTCCGCCTGCCGGAGCGCCGGGACATCGGCGCGATTAAGCGCGAGTGGGCGCGCTTTCACTGCAAAATCGAGCGGCTAGCCGCGTAGCGCCGCCGCGCGCCGGGGCCGCCTCTAGCAAGGCGGCCTGCGCAGCATTGTGCTCTGCCATCCCGACCACCTCGACGAAATGCGAGTCGCCCACCCGAACGCTGTGGTCCGGCATTCGCGTAACGTTTGCATATGGAACCACGGCTCAGGGCATGGCGCGTGGCGCCAATACAGCCGCTTGCCATGGATTGATGACGGCAAGGCCGCATCCCTCAAACCCACCTACGTCGCGCGTTGCAACAGCGAAGCCGGCAGCTGCCACCGTAGCGGCAATCAGAGCGTCAAACCCCTCAATCGGCGTGCCAGCCGCCCGCCGGGTTGTGACGATCCGAGCATAATGCTCGGCAGCAGCTCCGTCGAACGGCAGAACGCGCCCGGCGAAATCCTCGGAGAAGATGGCGGCTACCACGACATCATAGGCATCTCGACGACGGCCAGCTGGGAGCGCCGCCACACCGTAGAGGATTTCAGCCTGACTGATGCTGGTCGTATAGAGCGACGCCCGGGGCTGTGTCGCCACCCAGGCCAACACGGCGGGGTCCGGCTCAGGGCGTATCAGTTCCGAAATCACGTTGGTGTCCAGAACGATCACTGTCCGAAGCTCACCGGCTCCTCGATCACCACGACGGGATGCTTCTCAAGCTCGACGCCGCCAAGCGGCACGACCCGGCGGCGGATCGCTTCGGCAAGGTTCACCGGTTCGGCAGTGATGACCGCGAGCGTATCGGATAGGATCGACCGCGCTTCAGCTTCCATCGAGCGGCCATTCTGGGCGGCCCGCACGCGTAAGCGCTCCTTCACTTGACCGTCGAGATTGCGGATTGTGATGGTAGCCGTAAGGGCAGGAGAAGCGCTCATGGGTCGATAATGTCGGATGCTGTCATTGCGATCAACGAGGTCGTTTACTCTAACCTCCCTGCTTCGCAAGAGATCGAGGGCTTGGACAAGATGGGAAGGGTAGACCCTATCTTCGTCCCGCCGGATCTATCTCTTCCCTCAGTGACATCACGGGCCTTTGCTTCACGCGGGCGTAAAAGAGCACCGCTCAGGATGTGGCGCCCGACGCCGTACGGGCGGTCTGCTCCTATCATCAGGGGCTGTAGGACCGCACGAAGGCGTCAACCGGGCCAGGGGTGGCTTGTCCACCCCGCAAGGACGGTATCGTCGGGGCCGACAAGGCGCGAATTCCGTTGACTCGCTCCGCACCGGAGGGTGCACAGGTGTGACTGCATCAAACCGTAGCATTTCGCAGCAGTCCGAAGCCTTTCGCAGGGTCTCAGCCCTTTCAGTGCGTAAGGTGTGACACCCCCCCTTCTTATGGGCTTTTTTGTGGTCCTCTGTGGTCCATTGTGGTCCTCACTAGGTATCGCTAGGCCACCGTAGTCCACTTCAGACCAGTAGAACGCTCGTTCCTACCATTCAGTGATTCCGGCCCCTGTACCCGTCATAGCGATCCGGTTGGTCGCGTTTTAAGCTGCCCGGATCGAGCCGGCCTGCCGAGAGCTACCCATCGCCCCCTGAGCTTCGAGCC
>JAYVMK010000254.1:0-8652 GCA_043758995.1 Lichenibacterium sp.
GAAGACGTTCTGGCGTACATAACCTTTACGGCTGCGCACCGAACCAAACTACACTCAGCCAACTTGTTGGAGCCCGTGAATCCCGATATCAGGCGCCGGACGAATATTGCCGGCATCTTTCCTAACGAAGCCGGAGTTAAGCACCTCGTCGGCGCTATATTGCGCGAAGAGAACAACGAGTAGGCTGTCCAGCGATCTCGCTATATGATGCAGGAAAGCACCATCCCTATCGGCGATGCTGTTACCTTCAGCCTGCTGGCCCCGGTAGCCTGATCGTCCCAGGCCGAGCCGGTGACAGAGGTGGCTCGCCCAGAAGCTACATCACCCCTTGGGGCACGATCCCGCTGAACGTGGTAGCCGTTAGGATGTTCACCTTCTCAGGGCAATTGTGATGCTCTTCTCCTGCGTGTAGGCGAACAGCTCTTCGATCCCTTCTTCCCGACCGATACCGGACTGCTTGAAGCCTCCGAAAGATGTTCCGGGAAAATGGGTCGATGCCGTGTTGATCCAAACGTAACCCGCCTCGACGTTTGCCGCCGTCTCGTGCGCTCGGTCGAGGTCATGGGTCCAGATCGAGCAGGTCAGTCCGTATTCAACGGAATTGACGTCGTCGATCATCTGTCGCTCGTCCGACCAGCGGAACACGGACGTGACCGGGCCGAAAATCTCCTCGCGGGCAATCGTCATGCTTGTCTTCATATCGACAAAGACCGTCGGAAGGATGTAAGAGCCGTTGGCCAACGAAGGGTCGTCTGGGCGCCGCCCGCCACACAGCAGCCGCCCCCCTTCCGCCTTGCCGGTTTCGATGTAGCCCATGATTTTGTCGAACTGGGCACGGCTGACGATCGCGCCCATGTCGGTGTTCATGTCTGTTGGATTGCCGGGCTTCAGCGCCTCGCAGAAACGCTTCAGGTGCACCAGAACCTCGTCGTAGATCCGGTCATGAATGAAGGCCCGGCTCATGGAGCCACACGACTGGCCGCACCAGGTGAAGTTCATGGCCTTCACAAGGCCTTCCGCCACCGTCTCGGGGTCCGAGTCGGGAAATGCGATCAGGGCGTTCTTGCCCCCGAGCTCCAGCATGACCGGCTTGATCGTGTCGGCCGCAGCCTTCATCACCGCGCGGCCGCTCGCGACGCTGCCGATCAGCGCGATCTTGCCGACGCCAGGGTGAGACGCCAGGGCGGCGCCAGCATCGCGGCTGCCCGGGATGACGTTGACGACGCCTCTGGGAAAGAGGCCGTCCATCAGCTCGGCAAAGCGCAGGGCCGAGAGTGGCGCCTGGTCCGGCGGCTTGATCACGACGGAGTTCCCAGCAGCCAACGGCGCAGCCGCTCGGTACCCGCAAAACATGATGGGATGGTTGAACGGAATGATCTTGCCGACCACACCGAACGGCTGCCTGATGGAAAAATTGACCAGGTCCGGACCCATCGGCACGGAGCTTCCCTTCATCTCGGTCACGAGGCCCGCATAGAAGTCCATCCCATTCGCGGCTACGTCGGCGTCCTTCATCATCTCCCGCACCGGGTTGCCTGTGGACGCGGAGTCGATGAAGGCGAGTTCGCGGGCGTGGGCGCGCAGAATCTCCCCGGCCTTCCGTAAAACCGCGGCGCGTTCCAACGGCTTAACCCGACGCCATTCTTTGAAGCCGGCCTGTGCCGCGACAACCGCGGCGTCCACGTCGGCTTCAGTGGCTTGGGCGACCTGGCCAAGAGACTCACCAGTTCCGGGGCTGAAGAGCTCGAGCGAGGCTCCCTTCGACCGGTGCCACTCGCCGCCATAGTAGAGGTCACGGTGCTCGGGTAGCCTGAGGTCCTTGGGCAGCCGCGCCCGGTTATCGCGATCCGTCATGTGCGTGTGTCCTGCGAATTTATCGTGCGCGGTGGGATGACTTCAGATCCGCTCAAGCGCCGTTCGCGCGTCGACGGGTTGCCACCAAGGCTTCAGCCCCAGATCCTTCGCGATGAGCCCTGCCGTGATGTATCCGGCGCCGCCGGAAACGCCGCCTCCGGGATGTGCCCCCGAACCCGCATTGTAGAAATTCCGGATCGGCGTCCGGTAACCGAAATGGTTGTACATGACCTGCTCGGCATTGAAGGTACCCATCATGAAGTCGCCCTTGCGCATGTTGGGTAGCTCGACGACGTATTCCCGCGCCGTGTAGACATATTGTCCCAGAATGTTCTCTCGACTCATGTTGGGACTGTAGAGCGACCATTTCTCCAGGATCCGGTCCGCGAATTCAACTTTGAAACGCTCGTAGTCGTTCCCGAAACCCGAAATATCTGGATGTTCGGGCATAATATGCCAAGCATAAGTCGTTGCTTTGCCGGGCGGGGCTTGGCTGGGATCGATTTCGCTGAGCGCTCCAGAGCCGAACTGGACGATTTTGGGCACTTGGCCTGCCTTCACATCGTCGAAGGCGTTCGTCAGGTCGTCCATAGTTTCGGCGCCGATGCTCCACTTCATGGTGCGCCGGATGTTGGGATCGAAGTCCTCGGAGTAGAAGCGCGGGGTTTCCTTGAGCGCGAGATGCAAGCCGAAGAGCGTCCAGCTCGAGTACTGAAACCCCTCCAGCTTCTCGGCGTAGGTCGGCGGCAGCTGGTCCCGTCCGATCAGGTCCTCGAACGTCTGGTGAACGTCCAATGTGCTAGCGACGAATTGGCCTGCACGAACTGTCCGTCCGTCCCTTAGCTCGATCCCGGTTGCACGCCCACCTTCCAGCACCACGCGCTCGATGGCGACCTGGGGCTGATAAGTGCCGCCCGCGGCGATGAAGGCCTCCATCAGTCCTCGCGCGAGGTTGAACGACCCACCCTTGCAAAGCTGGTAGCCGCTTTCGAGATCGAAGGCGCGGATGACGCTCCCCATGGGGCTGGTTTTTGACAAAGTGTCCGTCAGCCAAGTCCCGAACAGGCTAAGTTTGAACAGGAAGAGCAATCGGACGTGCTCGTTTTCGAAAAGCTCGTGCACTACGTCGAGCGGCTGGCGTAGCGTAACTCCGAGAAAGTCTCGGCCCATCTCGCTTTTGGACAGCAACGCATCGCGATCCGCCTTGGTCAGCGGCTCGCTGAAGCGCTCCGGCAGGAAGATTTCGCGGGTTATTTTTTCGGCGCGGCGATTCCATGCACGAAACGTCTCGGCGTCGCGGCGGCTGAACCGTGCAATGTTGGCGCAGGTTTCGTCAAGGTCGCGTCCGAACACCAATGCGGTGCGGTCTAGATGGGGCTGCGCGAGTTCGTAACGCGGCGTGATGTACTCGACCTTGTCCTTCAGGCCAAGGTCGGCGAACCAGGGCGTGTCGCTGATGTGAAAGTGATTGATGCTGTGCAGGTTGTGGTAAAATCCCGGCAGCGTCGCTTCCTCAGTCGCTAGCCCGCCGCCGTAGCGCAGGCGGCGGTCGACGATCAGGATCTTCAGACCCTGCTTGGCGAGGTAGCTGCCGAGGATGAGCCCGTGGTGGCCGGCGCCGACGATGATCCCGTCGTAGGAACGGTCAAGGGGGAGAGGCATGTTTCTGTCCCTAAGGTCTGTCGTTGTTGTTTCGGAAGCGGGGCGCGTCTATTGTCGGCAGGCCTTCGCGTCGGCGTGCGTGCCGCTGTGCTCGCCAGTCTGCCGCACGCCGGTGGACGCTCTTCCTCACCGCCTCAGGCGGATGTGGATGTTTTTCTCGCGGGTGAACGCGAGCAGCTCTTCGAGACACTCCTCGCGACCGATTCCCGACTGCTTGAACCCGCCAAACGGGGCGCCGAGGAAATGCTTGCTGACGTCATTGATCCAAACGTAACCAGACTCCACGGCCCGTGCCGTGCGGTGGGCCGCCTGCAGGTTCTCCGTCCAGATCGAGCAGGTCAGCCCGTATTCCACGCTGTTCACATCGCGGAGCATTTCCTCCTCGTCGGACCAGCTCAGGACAGAGAGGATCGGGCCAAACACCTCCTCGCGCGCAATGCGCATGGTCTGCCGGACGCCCGTGAAGATGGTAGGCTCGATGAAATAGCCCTTGGCCAGCGCGGGGTCGTCCGGACGCTTGCCGCCGTGGAACAGCGTCGCGCCGTCGTCCTTGGCGATCTGAACGTAGCCAACCACCTTGTCGTACTGCGCCTTGCTCACGATCGCCCCCATCGTGGTGTTGGGGTCGGTGGGCATGCCGGGTCGGTAAGGGGCGACATGCGCTCTGAGGCGCTCAACGACGCGGTCGTGGATGGTTTCGTGCACAAAAGCGCGGCTCGTCGAGCCGCAGGATTGGCCGCACCACGTGAAATTCATGCCGGAGATCATCGCCTGGGCGACCTCGTCCGGATCGGAGTCCGGAAAGGCAATAAGCGCATTCTTGCCCCCGAGTTCGAACAGGACGGGTTTCAGCGTGTCGGCGGCGGACCGCATGATGGCACGCCCCGTCGGCACACTCCCAATCAGGGTCACCATCGCGACCCCGGCGTGGGACGACAACGCGGCCCCCATCCCGCGGCCACCGACCGCGATGTTGAGCACCCCTGGCGGGAAGAGGTGGCCGATGATCTCGGCAAGCCGCAAGGCCGAAAGAGACGCCACCTCCGGCGGTTTCATGATGACGCTATTGCCGGCCGCGAGCGGGGCAGCCGCCTTCGCGGCTGTGAACATGAAGGGATGGTTGAAGGCGACGATCCGCGCGACGACCCCGACAGGCTCCCGCATGGTGAAATTGACCGCGTTCGGGCCCATAGGAATGGAGTCGCCCTTCATTTCCGTGACCAGGCCGGCGAAAAACTCGAAAGATCCGGCCGCCTTGGCCGCGTCACCCCTCATTTCACGGACCGGGTTGCCTCCATCCGCAGAGTCGATCATCGCCAGTTCGTCCCCGTACCGGCGAATTTCCGCCGCGGCCTTGCGCATGATCGCCGCGCGTTCCAGGGGCGCCACCTCGCGCCATATTTCAAAGCCGCGCTGGGCTGCCGCGATGACTGCCTCCGCGTCCTCGGCATCCCCGTCGGCAACATGCCCCAGAACCTCGTCCGTAGCCGGGCTTCGAGATTCGAGGTAGCTGCCGTTCTTGGGAGGGTGCCAAGATCCGCCATAGAATAGATCGCGATGGGTCGGGAATTGCAGGCTGTCGAGACTCACGTGGGGATTCCTTCGGATATCGTCAGGTGCAGGGCCGCGCCATGAAGGCGTTGGTTCGGGCTAGGCATCGGGCGGCGGGGAATGCGGCCTCGCACAGCCGGTCGATGGCAGAGCCTCAATGGCATCGAGCAACTGGCCCAGACCGTGCGACGCGAGCGCCACCGGCCCCAGCGCTGCGCCCATTTGGGCCGCCCAAGCCTGCCGTCGCGCGATCGCGGTGCTGAGGATCGGCTCAATGCCCGCCTGCCGTACGGTCTCGGCGGCTTCGAGCATCTCTTCGGATCGACGCTCGCCGTGCTGCAGGGCTCGCCCGATCATGTAGCGAACGAGACCGGGCCAGTCCCCATGCGGGAGCGTGTCGGCAAGAGAGGCGAGTACGTGTTGTTCGACACCGAAGTGTCTCGCGCTCAGCATGGACTCGATGGCGAGTGCCTCTAAGCCCTTGATCATGACGGAGCGGCACATTTTGACCGAAGACGCGGTTCCGATGGAAGCGCTGAATGCCGTTAAATCCGTATTGAACGGCCTCATGGCATCGATAAAGGCTTCCGTATGAGGGCCGCCGAGCAGCATCGGCGAGCGAAGCCCCTTGGGAGCGATGCTCGACATGATGGCGGCCTCGACGTACCGCCCGCCTTCCGTTTCGACCCTGTCGGCCACGGCCCGCTTGGTGGCCGGGGAGACGGAGTTGACGTCGAGGATGAGCGGCCGGTGGGCCAAGCCGCCGGCGAGCCCGGCGGCGGCCTCTAGGACAGAGCCCGCGGTAACGGCCAGGATAACGATATCTGCAGAAGCCGCCGCCGCCGCCGCCGAGACAGCCACGTCAATGCCGGCGCGACCCGCGGCCCGCCCTAGAGCGGCGGGTGCGATGTCAAAGGCGGTTATCGCGCGCGCGCCGCCTTTCGCGAGGTCGAGTGCGAGACACTCCCCGACCTCGCCGAACCCAATGATGGCGAAACGAATCATAACCATTCCGCTCCTAAGTATGAGGAGAGTTGCGGCAAGCCGTCCCACATCTCCTCCGAAGTCAGGCTACGCGGTAGCAGGCCCTGGTCTGCCGAATAGCGGGACGCGAGCGTGATCGACGGTTGCAAGCGCTGTCGTCCGAGCGGCGGCGTCGCCTGACCAGACATAGCGGCCGCGGCGAATGAGGCTTGCATAGCCTCGAGAAACGCGGCGGCTACGTCGGGCCGCTCGTCCATCAGCGTCCGCCGCGCAACCACGACGTGATTGACCGGCTCGAAACCGTGCGTACGGAAAAACCGCTCTGCCGCATCGTGAGGGTCCGGGAAGACAGGCCGTAGGTCGTCGCCTCCGGGCTTATCGTTGCCCACGATGATGGCGTCGAGTTCGTCCCCGCGCAGCATCGCGAGCAAGTCGGCTCCGACAGGCGCGCGCGTAACGGTCGGCGGGTCGCGGAACTCGCGAACATGCGCGCCTTCAAATGTGACCCACTGAATATCCTGCGGCTCAATACCGTAGTCGTCGCCCAAGATGCCGCGCAGCCATACGGCCGTAGTCTGGCTGTAGGCGCGAACGCCGACCCGTTTGCCGCGCAGGTCAAGGGGCGAAACGATCGTGCGGTCGGAGGCTCGAGCCAGCAACGCGCCTTCTTGGAAGCGGCAGGCCGTGGCCGCGGGGAGCAGCACAAGTGCGCAGCCGTACGCCTTTGCCTGCAGAAAGGTGGCGACGGCCAGCTCCGCGATGTCGAACCGCAACTCTCTAACCATTGGCGCGAAGGCTTTGTTGACCGGCTTGACGTCGACAAAGTCGACGGGGACGGAGCCGAGCGACGCAGTGGTGGCCTTCAGAAGACGCGTGTGCGGGTAGTCTCCCATGGCCACGCTGATGCAACCCGCGCCCGCCTTCGACAGAGAGGTGGCTGGCGTGGTCATGAGGCCTCGTCCGACCACGAACGATAGGCCAGTCCCTTGGCATGAAGGGCTTGGCGCATTCCGTAGAGGTCAAGCCCGAGTTCGCCCGCGCTGAGGCGCTCCCGCGTTCGGACTTCCTTTTCGTGACGCTCCTGCGACTTGCGCAGAACCTCCTCGGCCTCAAGTCTTGGAACCACCACAACCCCGTCGTCGTCCGCGATGACGACGTCGCCCGCGTTGACAAGCTGGCCGGCGCACACGACAGGCACGTTTACCGAGCCGAGGGTCTCCTTGACGGTGCCTTGGGCCGAGACAGCCCGCGACCAAACTGGGAAGCCCATCGCGGTCAGGTCGGCAACGTCACGGCACCCCGCATCGATGACGAGCCCCACGGTCCCGCGCGCAGCCAGGGACGATGCGAGCAACTCGCCGAAGTAGCCTTGGTCGCTCGTCGAGGTTGGCGAGACGACTAAAACATCACCTCTGCGGCACTGCTCCACCGCGACATGGAGCATCCAGTTGTCGGCTGGAGGAATGGAAACTGTGACAGCGGACCCGACCAGTCGCGCGCCGGGATAGATCGGCCGCATGTATGCGTGCAGGAGGCCGGTTCGTCCCTGTGCCTCGTGGACGGTAGCGACGCCGAAATTCGCGAAACCCCGCACAATGGCGTCCGGCGCGCGCGGCGGGTCCGTGAGGACGACGCTCACGGTGCGAGGCTGCCAAGGACGTGAGGGAACACGGCCTCGTAGGCCTCCCCGTAGGTGACTGTTCTGTCAGAGTTGCGTGCCGCCTGAACGCCGCGCTGCAAGGCAACACGGGTGTAATATTCCCAGAGATGCTCCTGTCCCGCCATGCATTCGATGGCGGCACGCTTCCTCTCCCAGACCTCGCTGATGTCGAGCAGGACGTTCGGCATCCAGCGGCATTGCTCCGGCTGGTGCGGCTCGAAGAGGAAAACTGGCGGCGCGCCGATCACGTTATCGGGGGTCTGATGGCCGTGGGCCTGTGCGGTGATTCTGGCGTTTTGTACGAAGTCGCTGACCGCGGGATGATCATGGTTGTAGGGGTCTTGCCTCGAATGGGTCAGAACGAACGCCGGTCTGACCTCTCGAAACACGTCGACGAGCCTGAACAGGCTCTCCTCACTGAGTGTGATGGGATAGTCCCCGACGTCCCAGAACTGAATGTCGGCCACGCCAACCGCTTTGGCGGCTGCCTCCGCTTCCATGCGACGCTCTGCCTTGACCCGATCGAGTGTCATGCCTGGCCGGCGCCAAAGCTTTGCCGATTCACCGCGTTCGCCGAAGGATAGGCATACGACCGTAACGGCGACGCCCTCATGGGCGTGCTTTGCTATGGCTCCGCCGGCGCGCCAGACGAAATCCGCCGAATGTGCACTCACGA
This sequence comes from Lichenibacterium sp., assembly GCA_043758995.1. Classification (GTDB taxonomy): domain Bacteria; phylum Pseudomonadota; class Alphaproteobacteria; order Rhizobiales; family Beijerinckiaceae; genus Lichenihabitans. Next base: position 8,388 of record JAYVMK010000254.1, read on the forward strand.
CGAGCGCTGTTCTGGCATTCGCAATCATGGGTCCTAGCCTCGTCGGTGCTTGGCGGGAGTATCGGCCGCGAACCCTGATGGCAGCGGTGGAGTGCCGTGGGTGTGGAAACTGTCGATGGTTTTCAGACCCCAGGCCTGACCGCGTTTTCGCTCGTTTTCGCCCCAAACGATCGGTTCCCAGTCGGGGGCGAGAATAAGGCGCGCGCCGGCGTTGGCCACCTCGACCCGATTGCCCCCTGGCTCGTAGACGTAGAGAAAAAACGTC
>JAYVMK010000255.1:0-3363 GCA_043758995.1 Lichenibacterium sp.
GCGTTCACCTGGGCGAGGCCACTTCGGCGAGGACACCGATCCCATAGGTCTTTAACGATGTGGTGGCGGACGTGGTCCAGGCTTACGGTCTCGATCTACGCAGATCATCAAGGTCGCGACATGCTCGTCGCCGAAGGGCGGCGTCATAAGGTAATCAGTCGCGCATCGAATTTCTCCGACGCGGGTTTTAGTTGTTCGGAGCCAGCGGTGCCGTTATTTTGCATGGATAGAACGAAGCCGAGGCGAGTGGCACGCGCCGCCCCGCAAGCCCTTCTAATGAGCTGGCGCGTTTCGGTAGTGTCTCAGCTTGAATTCGGCGTTCGACGCCGACCTTCTCACCGTCATGGGCCAGCGCCGGGGTGACGCTTTTCGGCTCGGAGGCGCATGACCGCCTCCCCCCGCCTCGCGGCGTGCTTCTTCGACGTCGACGCGTATAACGCGGCCGCTTTCCAACCGACGTTGATCGCTGCGTTGCGGTCGCGGTCGATCGCGAGGCCGCATGAAACGCACCGGTAGGTGCGCTCTCCGCGTGAACGGCCGTCGAATTTCCCGCAACTCGAGCATCTCAGGCTCTTGTATCGCGAGTCGACGACGCTCGCGTGCACCAGGTGAGGCGTGAGATGGCCGATGTCGTCTTGGTCGCGATCCGATAAATCTAGTGGTACCAATTCGAAAGGCAAAAAAGTATCATTGGTGCGCTGCAAAACGCGTAGCGGGGTTGATCGTTATCATTTACGGTGTTGCTTGTCGTAACAACGACGGGCAGGTCCTGGGCGCGTCAATAAACGCGGCTAGAACCGAAGCTGATGACGCCGGGCGGCATAGATCGTCAGAGCAAAAGCTGACCTAACACGGCGGCGACGGTAAAGGGCGGGAGACATGGCGGATGAATCCTGATCTCGAGCTGGTTCAGGTTAGCGGCGACCAGTCGTTCAAAGCTTGGTCGCATGGATATCCATACCGCACTGTGCGATGGCACTTTCATCCGGAGTATGAGCTCCACCTCGTCACTGCTACTTCGGGAATACGCTACGTCGGCGATCACATCGGTGCGTTCGAGCCCGGCGACATCGTCTTCGTCGGCCCTAACCTACCCCACAACTGGATCAGCGACCTGCCGGCGGATGGTTCAGTACCGGAACGATGCCTCGTTCTGCAGTTCACCGAGACGTTGATTTCTAGCTGTCTCGCAACCTTCCCCGAGCTTCGCTTCGTGCAGTCGCTGTTGGACGAAGCCTCACGCGGTGTTCGCTTCGATGCGACCCTTGCCGGGCGAATAGAGCCAATGATGCGCGAATTGCTCGACGTCGCTGGGCCTCGACGCATTTCGCTCTTCTTCGAAATCCTCGACGTCATAGGACATTCACAAAGACGCATGCCCCTTGCCAGCATCGGATTCCGACCTGACGCGTCAGTGTACCTCTCGGGCGCCATGAACCTCGTGCTGCAGCACATCGACCGGAATCTTACGGGAGACCTCAATGAGACGGACGTGGCGAGGCTCGCACGCCAGAGCGTCAGTAGCTTCTCGCGCTCTTTTCGGCGCCACACGGGCCTGACCTTCGTCCAGTACGTCAACTCATTGCGGATCGAGCTCGCCTGCCAGCACCTCGACCAAGGCGAACTGACGGTCGCGGAGATCTGCTACGAGGTCGGCTTCAATAACGTCTCGAATTTCAATCGGCGATTTCTGGTCGTGAATGGCATGACCCCGTCGAGGTTCCGCACCCTGCGCCGCGGTCGCACGGGTCTAGCCTCAGCGGCCTGATCGCCCAGTGCCTTCCGGCGGCGTGAATTTGCGTTCTCGCGCCGCCGCACCACCCGACGAACGCATCATGATCTGGCGCAGTCCAGACACAGAGGAAACGACCATGAAACGGACCATCACGGCGCCGACCCGCGCCACCACGACCGCTGCAGCCTTGTCCCTGGCGCTCCTCTGCGGGACGGCGGCCTCCGCCGCGCCGGTGCCGAACGCCACCGTTGCCTTCCTCATGCCGGACCAGAGCTCGACCCGTTACGAGGAGCACGATCACCCTGGCTTCGTCGCCGAGATGAAGAAGCTCTGCCCCGACTGTAAGGTCCTCTACCAAAACGCGGACGGTGACGCGTCTCGCCAGCAGCAGCAGTTCAACTCGGTCGTCAGCCAGGGTGCGAAGGCCATCGTCATCGACCCGGTGGACTCGACCGCCGCCGCCTCGCTCGTCAAGCAAGCCCAGGGACAGGGTATCAAGATCATCGCCTACGACCGGCCGATCCCGTCTACGCCGGCCGACTACTACGTGTCCTTCAACAACGAGGCCATCGGCAAGTCTATCGCTCAGTCGCTCGTCGAGCAGCTCAAGGCCGCGAACGTGGCGCCCGCCGACGCCGGAGTTCTTGAGATCAACGGCTCGCCCACAGACGCCGCCGCAGGCCTGATCAAAAAGGGCATCCACGCCGGCCTCGAAGGAAGCGGCTACGCGACACTGGCCGAATACGACACGCCGGAATGGGCGCCCGCTAAGGCACAACAATGGGCGAGCGGCCAAGTCTCGCGCTTCGGCAAGAAGATCGTCGGCGTCGTAGCGGCAAACGACGGCACGGCCGGCGGCGCCATCGCGGCCTTCAAGGCGGCGGGGGTCACGCCCGTCCCGCCTGTTACCGGCAACGACGCCACGATCGCGGGCTTGCAGCTCATCATCGCCGGCGATCAGTACAACACGATCTCGAAGCCGTCCGAAGTCGTCGCAGCCGCAGCGGCCGACATCGCGGTCGCGTTGCTGTCCGGCGAAGCGCCCAAAGCCGACGAGACTCTGTTCGACACGCCGACGAAACTGTTCACGCCGGCGCTTGTCACGGCTAAAAATTTGAAGGCGGAGATCGTCGACAAAGAAATCAACGGCAAGCCGATCGAGCCTGCCGGCGTGCTCTGCACGGGCCGCTACGCTGAGGGGTGCAAGACGCTCGGCATCACGCCGTAAGGCGGGTCCTCCCGGCGCTCCCGTGTCCTCGTCCGTGAGGAACGGGAGCGCTCTCACCCGAAAGGCTCGTCCCATGACAAACACCACGCATGCGCCGCCGTCGTCGGGCGAGACGGTTCTCAGTCTTCGCGGCATCTGCAAGCAGTTCGGCGCAGTGTCGGCGCTAACCGACATCGACCTCGACGTGAAGGCCGGGGAAGTGGTGGCGCTGGTCGGCGACAACGGCGCCGGCAAGTCCACGCTCGTCAAAGTACTGGCCGGCGTCCATGCCCCAACCTCCGGCACTATGACCTTCCTCGGCAAGCCGGTGTCGCTGACTGGACCGGGCGACGCCCTGTCACTTGGCATCGCGACGGTGTTCCAGGATCTTGCCCTCTGCGAGAACCTCGACGTCGTGGCC
>JAYVMK010000256.1:0-10611 GCA_043758995.1 Lichenibacterium sp.
GCGCTCGGTGCCGATCGCGTGGAGAAAACCGCCTGGCAGGCCGATCAGCTTCGACAGATCGGCGTCGGCACCGAGAAAGAGCTGCCCGGCCGAGCGCGCGCCCTGGCGGATGCCGCCGAACGGATTGCCGGCCGCCTCCTCTGTATAGTTGGCCAGGAATGTCAGGCCGTTGCCGAGGTCGAGCGTGCCCGGGGTCAGAGTGGTGGGCGTGGTCGGCGAGGCCGAGTTGCCCTGCACGTTGGAGATGCGCCGCGCGCCGCCGACGCCCCCCGCCGTGCCACTGGCGCCGCCGGCGGCGCCGGGCCCCGGATTCGGACCGTTGGAATTCGGAGCTCTGCCCGGCTGCCCGGTCGGCGCGGCAGCAGCCGCGACCTCGACGGGCACAGCTCGGGTGGCGGTGCGGCGACGATGGTGACGGGGCGGCGAGACCTTCGCCGGAGGGGATGTCGGAGACGCCGCGCCTTGAGGGGCTGGAGCCTCCTGCGCCGATGCCCCGGCCGCGAGGCCAAGGAAAGTGAGACCGCCGACGACGATCCGGAATGCTCGACCGACCTTTATCATCCCGCCTCCCGCAACCTCCGCTTGACCCTCTCGGCGAAGCCAGCGCAGTTTCGGCGAGTCTAGTCCGGATCCCACCCGCGCCGCGACCGCCAAGGTGAGTTCGGAGGCGGCAGGCAACGGAGTGTGGCTCCGATGTGCCACCCGCGGTCACGTCGGTGACCCCGCGACGGGGCGGACAGCGTCGCGCGGCAAGCGGCCGTTGACTCCCGGATAGCGGCAGACGCGTATGCGGGATCTCTCCTGCCTTGCCGAATACGATGACCGACGCTCCGCCCGACGCCCTTCCCAAGACCCTTCGCCAGGCGCGACCGGAGCATGCCCGGCTCGCCGCCGAGATCACGAAGCACGATGTCGCCTACCACCGCGACGACGCTCCCACGATCTCGGACGCCGATTATGACGCGTTGCGCCGGCGCCTCGCGGCTCTCGAAGAGGCCTTTCCGGCTCTCGCCACGCCGACGGGACCCGGCGCCGCGGTCGGCGCCAAGCCGTCGGAGAAGTTCAACACGGTCAGCCACGCCGTGCCGATGCTGTCGCTCGGCAATGTCTTCGCCGACGAGGATGTGGCGGAGTTCGACGCCCGCGTGCGCCGCTTTCTCGGCCTCGCGTCCGATGTCGTCCTGCCCATCACGGCGGAACCGAAGATCGACGGCCTGTCCTGTTCGCTGCGCTACGAGGGCGGGGTTCTCCAGCAGGCGGCGACGCGGGGCGATGGTTTCGCCGGTGAGGACGTCACCGCCAATGTCCGGACGATCGAGGCGATCCCGAACCGCCTCGCCGGCGATGACGTCCCCGCTGTTCTGGAGGTGCGCGGCGAGGTCTTTATGACCAAGACCGATTTCGCAGCCTTGAATGCCCGCCAGGTCGAGGCCGGGCGGCCCGCCTTCGCCAATCCGCGCAACGCGGCAGCGGGCTCGTTGCGGCAGCTTGACCCGGCCGTGACGGCGTCGCGGCCGCTCCGCTTCTTCGCCTACGCCTGGGGCGAACATTCGAGCCTGCCGGCCGAGACCCAGCACGGCATGATCGAGGCATTCGCGCGGTTCGGCCTGCCCACCAACCCGCTGACGGAGCTCTGCCGCTCGGCCGACGAGTTGCTGGCCCGCTACCGAGCCATCGAGGCCGAGCGCGCCACCCTGCCCTACGACATCGACGGCGTGGTCTATAAGGTGGATGACCTGCGTTTGCAGGAACGGCTCGGCTTCGTGTCGCGGGCGCCGCGCTGGGCGGTGGCCCACAAATTCCCCGCCGAGCGCGCCACCACGGTCCTCCAGGCCATCGACATCCAGGTGGGCCGCACCGGGTCTCTGACGCCCGTGGCGAAGCTCGCCCCCGTCACGGTCGGCGGCGTCGTGGTCGAGAACGCGACGCTGCACAACGAGGACGAGATCGCCCGCAAGGACGTGCGAGTGGGCGACACGGTGCGGGTGCAGCGCGCCGGCGACGTCATTCCGCAGATCGTCGGCGTGGTGATGGAACTGCGGCCGGCCGCTACCCAGCCCTACCGCTTTCCCGACACCTGCCCGGTCTGCGGCTCGGCAGCGGTGCGCGAAGTCGACGAGAAGACCGGCACGGCCGACGTCGTTCGCCGCTGCACAGGCGGTATCCATTGCTCCGCGCAGGTGGTCGAACGCCTGCGCCACTTCGTGTCGCGCAATGCCTTCGACATTGAGGGCCTGGGCGAAAAGCAGATCGCGCTCTTTCACGCCGAGGGCCTCATCAAGACGCCCGCCGACATCTTCGGTCTCGAGGCGCGCGACAAGACGGGCCTGACGCGCCTCGCCCATCGCGAGGGTTTCGGCGAAGTCTCGGTCCGCAATCTCTTCGCCGCCATCGCGGAGCGCCGGACCGTGCCGCTCAATCGCTTTCTCTTCGCGCTCGGCATCCGGCGCATCGGCGAGACCAATTCAAAACGTCTCGCCCGCCATTTTGCGACACCGGAGGCGGTCGCGGCGGCCGGTCTTGCAGCGGCCGACCCGGCTTCCGAGGGAAGGGCCGAACTCCGCACCATCGACGGTTTCGGCGATGCCGCCGCCGAGACACTGGCCGAATTCTTTGCCGACGCGGACAATCGGCGCGAATGGGAGCGTCTGCTCGGCGAGGTGACGGTGGAGCCCATGACCACCGCTGCCGTGACGAGCGCCATCGCGGGTCAGGTCATCGTGTTCACCGGATCACTGGAGCGCATGACGCGCGACGAGGCCAAGGCCAGGGCAGAATCCCTCGGCGCCAAAGTGTCGGGATCGGTGTCGAAGAAGACCGACATCGTCGTGGTGGGCCCTGGTGCCGGGTCCAAGGAGAAGAAGGCCCGCGAACTCGGGCTCAAGGTCATCACCGAGGAGGACTGGCTGCGTCTTGCCAGCGGCGAGTCGGCACGGGACAGCAACGTAATAGACACAGTCGATTAGACGGGCTTATCAGATCCGAATTGAGCTGTGTCTTTTTTATACTTAAGCTCGGCATTAGGAATGAGGTGAACGGCCGATGAACGGCGCCTCGTCACTGTAACGTTGATTATGACGCAGTGCTGGTATGAGGAACAATGCAAGACGAATAGGCATTTACATCTCGAACGCATTGATTCAGGACGCAGCACGATGATCTCGGTCTCATTCAGCTCATTTAGGACTACGGTCCGTAAGGCAGCATTCGCGGGGCTCGCGGCCGTCTCGCTCGGCGCCATGGTGGCGGCGACCACGGAGAGCGCGCAGGCCCGCGGTTTCGGCGGCGGTGGAGTGTTCCACGGCGGCGGCTTCCGCGGCGGCTTTGGCGGCTTCCGAGGCGGCGGGTTCCGCGGTGGTTTCGGCGGCTTCCGCGGCGGATATGGTGGCTTTCGTGGCGGCTATGGTCGCTTTGCCGGCTTCCGCGGCGGCTACGGTGGCTTCGGACGCGGCCGGTTCGGCTACGGCGGCTTCGGTTATCGCCGCTTCGGCTACGGGTTCCCGCTCGCTGTCGGCCTAGGGCTCGGCTATGGCGCCGCTTATGGCTACGGCTACCCCTATGGCGGGTATGGCTACGGTTATGGCAATGGCGGGTATGGCTACGCCGAGGGTGCCGGCGAGGGTTACCAGGGCGCCGGTTATGGGTACGGCAATGCCGGCCCCGAAGAAGGCTACGGCAATGCCGGTTATCAGCGGGGATACCAGCAGCGCCGTGGTCTCTATAGCTGCAGCTACAACGAGCTCCGCACCCATCTCGAGCGCAAGAACTGCCGCCGCTGATGCTGGCGAGTGACTGAAACGAAGGGCGGCCGAGAGGCCGCCCTTTTTCGTTTTCGCCGATCACGACCTGACGCAGGGGCGCAACAGGCCTCCGCAATCGTCCGGCCCGATACGCCACATCGCGCCCGACGTATTTCCTCCGTCACTGGACAGCCCTAATCGAGGCTATGCGCCCGCGGGTTGGTCCACTTCGCGCCCGCGTCCGAGAGTTCATGATGCGGTCGCTGTTTCTCGGCATGGGCGTGTGCTTGATCGCGGTGGCCGCCGCCGCTGCTTCGGCGCAGGCCCAGCAGGCTCCTCGGCAGGTCAGACCGGCGCCTCCGACCGGCGCCGGAGACGAGCCGGATCTTGGCGGCACACCTCAGACGTCCGATCAGCCGGCCGCCCAGGGCACGCCCGATCAGGGCAATCCGAGCATTCAGTCGTCGCTGGGTCCCTACGGAGACCCTGGCAGCATCCGCGCTTCACTGGCGCAACGCGGCGTCACTTACAGCCTCGTCTTCATCGGCGAGACGTTGGGCAATCCGGCCGGCGGAGCGCGCCAGGGCGCAATCGGCGAGGGCCGACTCGATCTGCAGGTCAACGTCGACCTCGCGAAAGCCATCGGCATCGATGGCGCGACGCTGCACGCCAACGGCTACAAGGTCATGGGCGGCGGCCTCGGCCGAGACGATTTGTTCGCTCTGTCCGTGCCGAGCGGCATCGAGGCCCGCCCCTCGACCCGTCTCTACGAGGCCTGGGTCGAGCAGACCGTGCTCGACGGCAGAGTCGCCTTGAAAATCGGCCAGATCGGTGCCGACACCGAATTTCTGGTCAGCCAATATGCCGGGGTCTTCGTCAACGCGACCTTTGGCTGGCCCGACATCACCGCCTACGACCTGCCGAGCGGCGGGCCGGCCTATCCGCTGGCGGCGCCGGGCCTTCGCGTGAAGCTCGCGCCCGACGCGCATTGGACGCTGCTGGCGGCCGTCTTCGACGGTGACCCTTCCGGTGCCGCGCGGTTCGGCGGAGACGCGGATCCGCAGATCCTGGATCGCCATGGCACGAACTTTCGCGTCACCGACCGTCCCCTCACCATGGCCGAAGCCGCCTACACCTATGGAGATAAGGACGGGACACTGCTGCCCGGCATCGTCAAGCTCGGTGGGTGGGAGCATTTCGGCAGCTTCGCCGCGTCCATTCCGACCGCGACGGGCCTGACACTCGGCTCGGCCACCGGACGCCTTCAGGGCAACGACGGGATCTACGGCATGGTCGACCAGATGGTCTATCGCCTGCCCGGGACGGACGATGGCGCCATCGGGGTCTTCGCCCGGATGTCGGGATCGCCCGGCGACCGCAACCTCGTCTCCTTCTATGTCGACGGCGGCGTCACCGGAAAGGGACTCGTGCCGGGTCGGCCCGACGACACGGCGGGCCTATCCTTCGCCTTCAGCCAGATCTCGCCCGCGGCGCGGCGAACGGACCGCGCCGAGGCAGCGGCGCTCGGCACTCCCTATTCGAGCCGGTCGAACGAGGCGGTGGTCGAGGCCACTTATCAGGCGCAGGTCGTGCCAGGCTTCACTCTGCAGCCCGACATTCAGTATATCGCGCGCCCTGGCGGAAGCATTCCAAATCCGCTGAGAGCGGATCTGAAACCGATCCGCGATGCGGTCGTCTTGGGCCTGCGGGCCACCCTCCAGTACTGACGGCGCGCCCGGGAACCCTGCGCCGCCCTCCTCCATTGACCGACCATCGACCCAAGGAGAATGTCTTGCGAAATCTGATCCTTGTCCCGATGCTGATCGTCATGGTGGCGACCACGGCTGCCGCTCAGACGGTCGAGCCGACGAACGCTGCCGCGCCTCCCCGCGGCACGGGCCAGTCTAACGAGGCCCTCAACCCGTCGGGCAATGTCGGATCGAGCGTCAATGCCTCGGGCACGATCCGGGAGGTGGCCATGGCGGATCTCGCCAAGGGCGCCACCAGCTTCACCGAGGGACAGGCTCGCAGCCGGATCGAGAGCGCAGGATTCGCCAAGGTCAGCGGGCTCGCCAAAGACGCCGACGGCATCTGGCGAGGCCATGCCGAGAAGGAAGGTCGCACGCTGGACGTCGGCTTCGACTTCAAGGGTCAGATCGCCTTTCAGTGACCGCGCCACGCGCATTCGAGGAGTTCACCGCCATGACAAGCCAGACACTTACGGCTTTGTTCGACCGCTACGAGGACGCGGCCGAGACAGTCCGGCGTCTCGAAACGGCCGGCGTGCCGCATGCCGATATCAGCCTCGTTTCGAACGACGCATCGCACAGTCAATATTATGGCGCCATTCCGGGTGACGCCGACCCCATGCCGGACGGCCACGTCAACGCGACCGGCACCGGTGCCTCGCTCGGCACCCTGCTCGGCGGTGGCGCCGGATTGCTGGCCGGCCTCGGCCTGCTTGCGATTCCCGGCCTCGGGCCGGTGGTGGCTGTGGGCTGGCTCGCCGCGACGCTCGTCGGAGCGGGGGTCGGGGCTGCCGCCGGTGGGCTCGTCGGCTCGTTGACCGATATCGGCGTCAGCGAAGAGGACGCGCATGCCTATGCCGAGGGCATTCATCGCGGCGGCACCTTGCTGACCGTCAGGACGGACCCTTCTCTGGCGGGCCAGGTCGGCGAGATCCTCAATCACGACGACGCCATCTCCATGACGGACCGCGAGACCATGTGGCGCGAAAGCGGATGGGAGGGGCGGTACGTCGGCAAGGGCGCTATTACCGGGGCACCGGTGTTCAGTGATCCTACGATGCTCTCGCCCGGCATACCGCCCGATGACGAAGTGCGGGCCGCCGCCGTTCCGGTACTTGGCGCCGTGACACCCGACAGCCTCGACTTGAAGGCCGTTCCGGAGCCGCGCACGCTTACGACACCGGGCACCTCAGACCGGCCGCTCGAAGCTGCAACTGATCGGCAGAACCGGGTCCGGACGTACGACCGCCCGTGAAGCACGAGAGACATAACGGCACGACGACGGGGCGACACTGCGGTGTCGCCCTTTTTCGTCGTGTGACCCGCGTCGCGAGGCATCTGAGCCGGTGTCGTAAACGGTGCCGGATTGCTTTTCCGGAACGTTTGACAGGCGGTGTCACCGGTCCTGCCCCTCGAACGGCTTCGAACACCATTAAAAACTGCGTCAGAATGTCTCAAAATTTCTTGGGAACTCGACCTCGCATGCGGCCGAATCGTCATCTCTGAACGATTGTTCATCCAGCTTCACGACGTCCGGAGTCGGTTGGTGCAGTGCCAGCGCTGTCTGATTCGGCGCGAATCGGCGGTCCCGGCACTTCTTGCGCGTTGCCTCGCAATGGCCCGGACACGTCTGTCCTATTTTAGCAACACCTTGTTAAGGCAAGTCTTGGTAAGTAATGCCTTACACTGGCGCTGAAAGACAAGCATCGCCACGCCCGACCATGTCGAGACTGGCTGCAACGAACCGCTCTAAAAGATCAATCCCTCTTCGCCCAACGTAGATCCAAAGCTATTTCGCGCATTTTCTCTCCCACATTGTCGCCCCAAACGAACCTATGTTGCCGGACCGTTAGCAACGGATCGGGAAAACTAAGAGTGAAATTCAAGGACCTTGTGGTGCCGGCCCTCGTATTGACGGCCTCGTTCGCCTCGTCGGCGGCCGAAGCCCGGACACATTCCGCAGGCTTCAGCGGTGGTCTCGCGTCCTGGTACGGCCCTGGCTTCAGCGGTCATCGGACAGCGAGCGGCGAGCGATTCAACACCGGGGCTTTAACGGCTGCACATCGCTTCCTCCCGTTCGGATCGCGCGTCCGGGTCACCAGCCGTCGCACCGGACGGTCCGTCGTGGTGCGGATCAACGACCGCGGCCCCTATGTAGGCGGTCGTGTCATCGACCTCTCCCCGGCGGCTTCGCGCGCCCTCGGCATGAACGGCACTGAGCCCGTCACCCTCGCCCGCCTGTAAGCTGAAGGCCCCCACCTGTCGGGCGCTGCGGAGCGCTACGAGTGCAACGCGACGATCTGCCGAGACGTCGCATCACGCATCCCGAGGCGGAAACGGTGGGCGGCGACAGGAGCGGGTGGCACGTCTCGCCACAGACCCATTCGGCCCGGCTTCGCCGGGCCGCCGTCCCCGGTCCGGCGAAGAAGCGCAGTTTCGCTCCTGGTTTTTTTGCCGACATGTCATGGCCGCCGCCGAAAGGTAGACGGAAGCGTGCCTGGCGCTTCGGCACTGAGGCGCGTTCGCGCCGCTTCGTCGCTGTTACATCCCCGTCACAAAGCTGCGCGGTCTCGGAATGGCTGCCTTGCCGCGCCGCGAAAAGCAGCATTTGTGCGATGCAATAAGCGACATCCGGCCTATCTTGAGGTCACACGATACCGCAAGGCACCGTGGATGGCGTCGTCTCTCTCGGTGGGTGGCGCCTTCACCGATCCACGAGCGAGGAGCGGCATCGGAGCGTCGATGACGCCGCGGCTCCCCGCCTCACCGTCAAGAAAACCAACATGTCGACCCTCGCCAAACTCGCCCATTTGGGCACGGGCATCGGGCTTTCCCCGATCGCCGACCTCTTCGACTCCGTCCGGCGTCACCTCGCCTCGACGACGGATCGTCGCCTTCGCCGTCCCTTCCAGGACATCGACGGTTGGTCCGACCAGGCCGAAGTGGCCTATTACGAGAATTGCCGCCTCAGCCGCTCGGCCTGAGGCGAAGGACGGCCCGACCGTGGCCGCGAAAGGCCGCGATCCATCAAAACGCGAGACGCTTCCGCAGGGCGAGCGTCGCCCAGCCTTCGAGTTCGCTTCGGCGCACCAGGGCAAAGCCCTGCACTCCATAGCTCGACAAGATTCCGCGAACGTCCCGCGGCAGTAGACCCGACAGGATCAGATCCGCGCCGGGTGCCGCGTGAGCCGCGATGGCCGGCGCCAGGGCGCGAAGCGGTTTCGCCAGAATATTGGCCAGGATCAAGTCGTAAGGCGCGTTGAAGCGCAGCTTGGGATGGGCGAGGCCAGCCGCCACCACAGGTCTGACGAAGGGCGCCACCCCGTTGAGAGCGGCATTGCCGCGCGTCGCCGCCACCGCGACCGGGTCGAGGTCGCCGCAGAACACTTCCTGCTTCAAAGCCGCTGCGGCCGCCATGGCGAGCACACCCGTTCCTGTGCCGAGGTCGACGATTCGGCGGGGTCGGCGACGTTTCAACACCGCGTCAAGCGCCAGTAGGCATCCGCGCGTCGTGCCGTGATGACCCGTGCCGAACGCGAGTGCAGCTTCGATCTCGAGGGCTACGTCGTTGACGCGGACCTCCGCGCGATCGTGGCTGCCATGGACCAGGAAGCGGCCGGCCCTGACGGGTGCGAGGCCGGTGAGAGAACGCTGCACCCAATCCTGCTGGTCGATCGTCTCGGTGACCATCGCGGCGGCAAGGTCTTCGCCCATCGTATCGGCTATCAGCGCCCTGATCTGCGCCTCGTCGACGCTGCGGCCGAAGTAGATTTCGACGAACCAGGGTTTTGGTTCGAGCGGACTGGCCTCGTCCTCGAAGGAAGCGGCAGCCAGTTCAGCGGGGTCGAACACTTCCATGACGAGATCGGCAGCGGCACGCGCCCGCTCGTAGTCACAGGTGAACCGCAGCAGTTGCGCGGCATCGTTGGGAGGCAGGCCTTCAAGCATGTTTGCGGCTAACACGGCATCAGGCGGGTGTCACGAAACCACCGCGCCCGCCTGCCGTTCGAGGCAGACGGGCGCGGCAGGCAGAACTATCGAGCCGTCGAGGCGACCGACGCGATCACTTCTTCTTCTTGGCCATGTGGTGGCCGACCGCGCAGCCAGCAGCCGCACCGAGAAGACCGTGATGGCCCGCTACGTGACCCGCGACGCCGCCGACCGCGGCACCACCGAGACACCCGGCCGAAGCCACGTTGACGGAGCCGACCAGGGCGAGGGCAGCGACCGAGAGAATGATGCTACGCATGGGAAACTCCTCAATGTGATGTGGAGCTAACGCACCTGACGGCGATGTGTTCGTCCGGACTGCCGTCTTTTCGTGCTCGTTCCTCACACCCGTCGAAAGGACGACAGCGTCCGACCCGCGTCACGACGGCCCAGCCCTGGACATTCCGTCGGGAATTGTCACATTGAGCCCGATGACCCGCCTCAAGTGCGGGCCTTGGGTCCGCAGGGAGGATTGACTCGGCGGGTGCCCGCCCCGTCCTCCAGCGCGTAGACCCCGACCCATGTCTCCTGCCGCTCCGCTGCCCCCGACCACTCTGGGTCTCAATCTCGCTTCCGCCGAAGGCACGACCGGCGCAACGCCCGCCATCAAGACCGGGCGCCTCGACAACGGCCTCGAGATCGTGGTGATCCCGGACCACCGCGCCCCCGTCGTCACCCATATGGTGTGGTACCGCAACGGCTCCGCCGACGATCCGGTGGGCAAGTCGGGGATCGCGCATTTCCTCGAACATCTGATGTTCAAGGGCACCGCCACCCATCCGCAAGGCAAGTTCTCCGAAGTCGTAGCGGAACTCGGCGGCCAGGAGAATGCCTTCACGTCGAACGACTACACGGCCTACTTTCAGCGCATCGCCAAGGAGCATCTCGGCACGCTGATGGGATTCGAGGCCGACCGCATGACCGGCCTCGTCCTCTCCGACGAGGTCGTCGACCCCGAGCGCGACGTGGTGCTGGAAGAGCGCCGCATGCGGACCGACACCGATCCGTCCCAGCAGCTGTCCGAAACCGTCCAGGCGACGCTGTTCTCGAGCCATCCCTACGGCAAGCCGATCATCGGCTGGAAGCATGAGATCGAGACGCTCGATCGTCGCGATGCCTTCGCCTATTACAAC
>JAYVMK010000257.1:0-6825 GCA_043758995.1 Lichenibacterium sp.
TCTATTTGTTCTGACGTTGCCGGCGCTATCCACAGGGGTGCACCGGCCTCGTCCGAGCCAGGAGAGCGCCGATGTTGACCGGGATCGATCTCGGCGGGACGCCATCCGCCCCGCCCCCCGCGCTTCAGAACCGCTCGAGTGCCCCGCGCCGTCCTGTGCGCCGCGCCGAGCCGCTCTCGCTCGACGACGTGCTGGCCAACCGCCGCCGGGGCCGCGGCGCCCTGTCCAACGTCAGCGGGCGGTTCGAGACGGAGATCCGCGAGGCCGATCCGCTGGACGAGGCCTCGGCGCCCGAGCCGGCGAGCTTCGTCACCAGCGTGACGCTGGAGAAGCCCAAGACCGTCATCACCCGCAACGACTCGCCGGACATCTCCTTCGACCGGTCGATCAACCCGTATCGAGGCTGCGAGCACGGCTGCGTCTATTGTTTCGCACGGCCCACCCACGCCTTCGTCGGCCTGTCGCCGGGCCTCGATTTCGAGACCAAGCTCTTCGCCAAGGAGGGCGCGGCCGGCAAGCTCGAACGCGAGCTCGCGGCCCCGAGCTACAAGCCGCGCACGATTGCGCTCGGCACCAATACGGACCCCTACCAGCCGATCGAACGCGAGCGGAAGATCATGCGCTCCCTCCTTGAGGTGCTGGCGCGCTGCGATCACCCGATCGGCATCATCACCAAATCGGCGCTGGTGACGCGCGACATCGACCTTCTGGCGCCCATGGCCGCCAAGGGCCTCGTCAAGGTGGCGGTGTCGATCACGACTCTCGACCCCAAGCTGGCGCGGTTGATGGAGCCGCGCGCGCCGGCCCCGCAGAAGCGGCTCGATGCCGTCCGGCGTCTGTCGGAGGCCGGGATTCCGGTCACCGTCATGACGGCGCCCATGATCCCGGCCGTCAACGATCACGAGCTCGAGGCGATCCTCGCGGCCGCCCGCCAAGCCGGCGCCGTCGAGGCCGGCTATGTGGTGCTGCGCCTGCCGCATGAAGTCCGCGACCTGTTTCGTGAATGGCTGCTGGCGCATTTTCCCGACAAGCTGCGCCACGTCATGAGCCTGGTCCAGTCGATGCGCGACGGCCAGGATTACGACGCCACTTGGGGCAAGCGCATGACGGGGACCGGCCCCTATGCCTGGATGCTCGGCCGCCGCTTCGAGATCGCCTCGGCCAAGCTCGGCTTTCCCAAAATCCGCGCGAAGCTGCGCACCGACCTCTTCACAGCCCCGACCCCGCACGGCCAGCAACTCAGCCTGTTCTGACTCCGGTCCGTCGGGAGCGGCGGGGCAACCCCGTCGCTTCGTGAGTTACGAAGGCCTGCCATGACTGCCAGATAGCTGGATCGCCGACAGGGGCTTGGGTTGCTTCACTGCCGCTTGCAGTGACACTCGATAGGGGCAGACTCTTACTTCGCTGGCGTCGCGGGCGGCAAGGGGGCGCCGCTGTGAAGCAACCAGACCAGCGCCACGACGACGATGAGAGCGACCAGCACACCGGCTATGGCACTGGCGCTCAGCCGAAAATCGGCTTTGTTGGCGGCGAGGCCAGGACGAGAGCCCGTGGCGCTCTGGCGGGAGGCGGCGCTGCGAGCCGCGGCGCCATTCGGTGAGCCGATCACATCCGGTCCACGACCGTCCAGCACTGCCTGGGCGAGATGGCGATAGGTGGCGAGGCGTCGGGCCGTGCTTTCGCCAAGGAGATAGGACTGGACCTCGGCAGCATCCGGCATTCGGCCTTCGAGGCGCCCGTAGGCTTGAAGCCAATCGTATTTGTTCTGCTTGTAGATCGAATAGGCCACGAGCCCGACGATGTCGTCGTCAGCCGTGACGAGGCTGGTGAACACGACATTATGCTCGGCCGGATCGACGATGGCGGGGTCCGGCGCGAGGGCGCCGCCGTCACGGGGTCTCAGTTGTACCGCTTGTTCGGCATCCATCCGCGTCGTGGCCTGATCCATGGTCCTGCCCCCTCCGTCCATGGTAGCTCAACGACCAGCAGGGCCGGCAAGATCCGACCCGTCGGCGAAGAGGAGGGCTGTCGCTGCCGCCGCATGATCAATGGGAGCGCAGCCTGCGGGCGGGCGGATTTACGCTAGTCGCCGGCGTCGACGAGGCCGGTCGCGGGCCTTTGGCCGGGCCGGTGTCGGCCGCGGCCGTGATCCTCGACCCGGACCGTCTCCCGGACGGCATCGATGATTCGAAGGCGCTGACCCCGGAGCGGCGGGCCGAGTTGTTCGATCTCGTGATCGACCACGCCCTAGCGGTCGGGATTGGCCTCGCCACCCCGGCCGAGATCGACAGGATCAACATCCGGCAGGCCACGTTCGCGGCGATGCGCCGGGCCGTGCGCGCGCTCCAGATCGAGCCGCACCATGTCTTGGTCGACGGACGGGATGTGCCTCCCGGACTCCCCTGCCCGGGCCGCGCGCTGGTCAAGGGCGATGCGCTGTCGCTGTCGATCGCCGCGGCGTCGATCGTCGCCAAGGTCACGCGCGATCGGCTGATGGTCCGGCTCGACGCCGCCCATCCGGTTTACGGGTTTCGCGTCCACAAAGGTTATCCGACCGCCACGCACCGCGCCGCCATCCTCACCCACGGCCCAACGCCGTTCCATCGCATGACCTTCGGCACGGTGGCGCGCCAGGAGGACGGCGAGGACTGAGCCGCCGAGAAGTACGCTCCGGCCGAGGTCATCGTGGCCCAGGCGTTACGAAACAGGACACATTTTTACGCAGGCCGGCAACACGCTCTTAAGCTTAACGAGGGCATGGTCTCACTCGTGAGTAGCGTTTCCGGTGTGTGTCACATGTCTCAAGCACAGGCCGGTTCGGCCGCTTCGAAGCTCCAGTCTAAGGTATCGCGTGCTGGAGCTTCGACGGCTCGACTCAGAGCCGTTTCTGCGTCTTTGACGGATCGAATTATACTATCCGATTGCCTGACGGCGCTGGATAGCCTGCCGGCCGAGAGCGTCGACCTTGTCTTCGCGGATCCACCTTATAATCTTCAGCTGACCCAGCCTTTGACCCGCCCCGACCAGAGCGCGGTCGACGCCGTCGACGACGATTGGGACAAATTCGCGAGCTTCGCCGAGTACGACCGGTTCACCCGAGCCTGGCTCGCCGGTGTTCGCCGCGTCATGAAGCCCAATGCGACGCTCTTCGTCATCGGCTCCTACCACAACATCTTCAGGGTCGGCTCGACCCTGCAGGATCTCGGCTTCTGGATCCTCAACGACATCGTGTGGCTGAAGGCCAATCCGATGCCGAACTTCCGCGGGCGCCGCTTCACCAATGCTCACGAGACGTTGATCTGGGCGTCGCGCGACCAGGATGCCAAGGGCTACACGTTCAACTACGAAGCCATGAAGGGCGCCAATGACGACACGCAGATGCGGTCGGACTGGTTCATGCCCATCTGCTCGGGCGGCGAACGGCTGAAGGATGCCAACGGCGACAAGGTCCACCCGACGCAGAAGCCCGAAGCCCTGCTGACCCGCATCCTGCTCAGCGCCTCGAAGCCCGGCGACGTGGTGCTCGACCCGTTCTTCGGTTCCGGAACGACCGGCGCGGTGGCGCGCCGCTACGGCCGCACCTGCGTCGGCATCGAGCGCGATCCCGGCTACGCCAAGGCGGCGGCGGCCCGCATCGCCGCCGTGATCCCGGCCGACGCCGACACCCTCGACGTTTTGACGACGAAACGTTCGGAGCCTCGCCTCGCCTTCGCAAGCCTGCTCGAAAGCGGCGCCGTGGTGCCGGGACAGGCTCTCTACGACACGCGCCGGAAGGTAAAAGCCGTCGTGCGAGCCGACGGGCTGATCGCCGTCTCGACCATCGCGGGCTCGATCCACAAGGTCGGCGCTCTGGTGCAGGGCCTCCCCTCCTGTAACGGCTGGACCTACTGGCATTACGAGGAGAGCGGAACGCTGAAGCCCATCGACGTCCTGCGCGAGCGCGCCCGCGCGGGGATGCGGGACGGGGCTTAACGCTCCGCCCACCACTAGCGACTCAGTTGTGAGCTAAGGTCTCAACGCTCGTTCTTTGGGAAATCCGTATCCAGCGCCGTCTGGCGGCGGCCCTCGACCTCGGCCAGCGTGTCCTTCAGCTTCTTCACCACGGCGTCATGACCCCATTCGCCGAGGACAAGGTGGAGCGGCGGGTTGGCTTCGGCGACGAGGTCGATCATGGCCTGCCCGGCGCGGACGGGATCGCCCGCCTGGGTGCCGCTGTTCTTCGCCGTCATGGCCATGCGGGCCGCGACCGTTTCGGCATAGGCCGGGATCGTGCTCGCCGTTTGCGTCATCGAGCGGCCGGCCCAGTCGGTCCGGAACGGGCCTGGCTCGACGCAGGTGACCTTAATGCCGAGAGGCGCCATCTCCTTCGATAGGGAATCCGAGAAGCCTTCAACGGCGTGTTTCGACGCCGCGTAATAACCTGATCCCGGAAAGCCACAGAAGCCCGCCACCGACGCGATATTGATGATATGGCCGCGACCCTGCTCCCGCATCACCGGCAGCACGGCGCGCGTCATGGCGAAGAGTCCGAAGACATTGGCTTCGAATTGCGCCCGAATCTCCTCGGCCACACCCTCCTCGATCGACGACAAGTAGCCATATCCGGCATTGTTCACGAGCACGTCGATACGGCCGAAGTGCTTCATGGTGGCGGCAACGCCGGCTTCGATATCGTCGTCGTCGATAACGTCGAGCGACAAGGCCAGGGCGCGTTCCTGACGCCCCTCCGCCAGATCGCTCACACGCTCCTTGTCGCGCGCCGTGACGACAGCGCGCCATCCGCGATCGAGAACCAGCTTTGCGAGTTCACGGCCAAAGCCGGTCGAACAGCCGGTAATGAACCAGACCGGCGCATCGTTACCCATATGCGATATCCTTCAAATGTGCCAAATACTAGCGAGTGGAAACGATCAGCGGTCGACCATCGCCATCTGATGCTCCGTGTAGCGGGGGCCGGCGATCGACCCGGGCGGCAGAGCGGCGTCGAGTTCGGCCACGTCCTCGGCATTGGAGCGAAATGGCCGCCGCTGCGACATTCTCCTCGAGATAGGTCCGACGTTTGGTGCCGGGGATCGGCGCGATGTCAGGTCCCTTGGCCAGGAGCCAGGCGAGAGCGATCTGGCCCGGTTTGACGCCCTTCGCATCGGCGATGGCCGACACCTTCGCGGCTGCCGCGACGTTGCGGTCGAAGTTCTCGCCCATGTAGCGCGGATCCGTGCGGCGATAGTCGCGCTCCGGATAATCCTCGGCGCGCATCACAGCTCCGGTGAGGAAACCGCGGCCGAGCGGGCTGAAGGGCGTAAGGCCGATGCCGAGTTCCCGCAGCACGGGAATGATCTCGGGCTCGAGATTCCGCTCCCACAACGAATATTCACTCTGCAGAACCGAAACGGGATGGGTTGCGTAGGCGCGCCGGATGTTGGCGACGCCGGCCTCGCTGAGTCCGATGAATCGGACCTTGCCGGCTTCGATCAGGCGCGACACGGTGCCGATCACCTCCTCGATCGGCACCGCGGGGTCGATGCGGTGCTGATAGAGCAGATCGATGTGATCGAGGCCGAGCCGGCCCAACGAGGCATCGACGGCCTCGCGGATATGCTCGGGCCGGCTGTTCACCCCCGTTGTCTTGCCGTTCTCGATTTTGAACCCGAATTTCGTCGCCACCACGAGACCGTCGCGCCGGCCTTTCAGGGCCTGGCCGAGGAGTTTCTCGTTGGTGAAAGGGCCATAGACCTCGGCCGTGTCGAAGTAGGTCACGCCAAGCTCGAGCGCACGGTGGATCGTGCGGATCGACTCGGTGTCGTCGGGGGTCCCATAGGCATGGCTCATCCCCATGCAGCCAAGGCCGATGGCCGAGACCTCAAGGCCCTGGCGTCCGAGTTTGCGGGTGGGCAGCATGCGCGTCGTCTCGTGTCGGTGAAGTCGGTCGCATGCAAACACGGGACGAGAGAGGATGGTTGCGCCTCAGCGGGCAGCCGCCGCCTCGGGCGCCTTTGCGAAGGGCCGATCGCCGCTCCCGCACCGCAGCACCACTTCGCAACCGCCTCCCTGACGTTGCCCCATCTCGAGCGAGAAGCCGTGTAGCCGCACGATCGCCGCCACGAGGCTGAGGCCGAGGCCCGTGCCGGGAAGGTGGCGACTACGGTCGACGCGGTAGAAGCGCCGCATCACCGCCTCGCTCTCCTCGGGCGGGATGCCGGGGCCGGTATCCCAGATCTTGACCAGCGGCCCCCCGTTGCCTGTCTCGAGCACCAGACCGACCCGTCCACCCGGGGGCGTGTATTTGATCGCATTGTCGACCAGATTAGCGATGGCCTCGAAGACGAGGTCACCATCGCCGTGCAGGGTCGCCGGGCCGTCGCTCCGCAGGAGGGAAAAGTCGATCTCCTTCTCTTCGGCGACCGGCGCATAGAGTTCTGCCACGTCGCCGACCACGTCGTCGAGATCGACGGAGCGAAAGCCGCTCTGCCGGCGTCCTTCCTCCACCTCCGCCAAGCGCAGGACGGCCGTGACCGTAGCGAGGAGTTGGTCGACGTCGGCCAGCGAACTGGCGAGGACATCCCCCACGGGCGCGTGGCGGGCATCGGGGTCGAGCGCACGGGCGAGTCGCGCGCGTAGGCGGGTCAGGGGCGTCCGCAGGTCATGCGCGATGGCGTCGCCTGCGCCCTTCACTTCCTCGACCAGCCGTTCCGTCTGATCGAGCATGCGATTGACCATCTCGGACAGCCGGTCGAACTCGTCGCGCCGACGACCGACCGGCAATCGGCGATGGAACTCGCCCGCCATGATGAGGCTGCAGGCGCGCCACACGGCGTCGACGCGGCG
>JAYVMK010000258.1:0-2653 GCA_043758995.1 Lichenibacterium sp.
CCGAACCGTCCGAACAGGCGCTGGCCGCCGAGGCCGCATTCGCGGTGATCGGCCCGGCCAGCGATCCCGCCGCGCCGACCATGGGATCGGTGCCGCCGAACCGCCGGCAATTCGCCTTCAACGCCGCCGCTTCCGGCGCGGTCAGCATCTTCAAGACACTGCTGCAATTGGCGCTGCTGCCCGTGATGGCGCGCCTCTTGGGCCCGACTGCCTACGGCATCTACTCGCTGGCCTTCCCGACCGTGCTGTTCTTCATCATGCTGGGCGATGGCGGCCTCGGCATGTCGCTGTCGCGTGAGGACGAGAACAACCGGATCGTCTGGTCCACGGCCTTCTGGACCCTGCTTGGTACCTGCACCGTGCTGGCCGCGGGCGTCGTGGGCTCGGGCTTCGTCCTGGCCCATATCTCGGGCCAACCGGTGCTGATCGGCGTCATGGGGCTTTTGTCCGTGGCTCTACCGCTCCTCGCCATCTCGGTGCCGGCGGACGCGCGCCTGCTGCGCCGGGGCAATCTGCTCTACCATTCGGGAAGCGACCTCGTCGGAACGATCATCGGGGCGGGAGTCGCCCTGGCGCTCGCCATCAGGGGCGATGGCGTCTGGGCGCTGGCGGCGCAGCACGTCACCACCTATGCGGTGCGGGCCGTGATCCTCAACGCGGCCGCCTGGTCGTCGCCCGACCTGGTCTTCGATTTCGCCTCGCTGCGCGGTCATGTATCGACCGGTGGCGCGCTGCTCATCGGCCGCCTCGGCGAACTCGGGTCGAAGCTCGCCGAGAATACGGCCTTCGGCCACGTCTTCGGCGCCGCGTCGCTCGGCTCCTATACGTTGGCCAACCAAGTGTCGCGCTTCGCCTGCGACGCGGTCACCAACCCCGTCGTCGGCGCCTTCTACGCCCAGGCCTTGCGAGAAACCGATGAGGAGGTCGCTTCCCTGCACGCCAAGCTGACCCGCATGGTGCTGCTGGTGCTGCTCCCCGCGACCGCCTTGATGGCGGTGGCGGCGCCCGACGTGTTCCCCCTGATCCTCGGCGAAAAATGGGTTGCGGCAGCGCCGCTGTTCCAGGCGATCGTGGTGACTTATTCGCTGGCTGCGGCGGCCTGGCTCAGTGGCCAGATCCTGCTGAAGCATGGCATGGCCGACCGGAGCGCCAAGATCCTGATCGGCTGCGGCATAGTTCGGCTCGCGGTCGTGATGACGGGGCTCTGGCTGCCTGCTGTGGAGGTCGCCTGGCTGGTCGGCGCGACCTACGTCTTGCAGGCCAGTGTCATGACCCTGGCCGTGCCCGAGGGGTTCGGAGCCGGTCCGTCGACGCTCGTCGCTGCGCTCTGGGGGCCGGCTGCTGCCGCGGCCCTCGGTGCCTTGACCAGCGCCGCCTTCATCGTCCGCTTCCCGGGCAGCATCGCCTCCGCCATCGCGGCGAGTGCGCTCGGCCTCAGCCTCTACATCGCGCTTCTGTTCGTGATCGACGGACGAGCCCTCAAGGCCGACGTGGTCGGACTGGCCCGCGTTCTACGGCGCAAGGCGGCGTGAGCGCCCATGAGGAGACAAGGCTCCACCATGGGTGACCTCGGTATCTGCTACGTCGCCGACGATAGCTTCCTGCTACCGACGCTTCTGGCGGCGACCTCGTTGCGTCGCTTCGTGCCGATCGGAACCGCGCGCGTCTTCGTGGTCGTGTTTCTCAGCGGCGCCGTCGATCTCGAGGCGGTGTCCGAGGGCACGCGCCATCTCGGGCTCGAGTTCATCGGCGTGACCCCCGACCGTCTTCCGGGGCTTTCCGGTTTCGACTGGTCCACCACGCATGTCACGCCGGCGTCCATCGGACGCTTCCTGCTTCCTGGTCTGCTGCCCCCGGAGATCGAACGGATCCTCTACCTCGACGGCGACACGATGGTGGTGGGGTCCCTCGACCCGTTGCTGGCCCATGTCGTTTCTGATGGGTCGCTGGCAGCGGCCGACGATGCCGTGATGCTGTACCGGACCGACCGGTCGCCGAACGGCCGCCTCACGCGTGATTATTTTGATCGCATCGGGATTCCCGAGGATGGTGGATACTTCAACTCCGGTGTGCTTCTCGTGGGGCGTCAGACCTGGACCGGCATGGCGACCCGGGCGCTCGACTATCTGCTGGCTCATCCGGAGCGCTGCACCTTTCACGACCAGAGCGCCCTCAACGCGACGGTCGGCGCCGCCCGTGTGACGTTGTCGCCCATCTGGAATTTTCAGACCCGGTTCCGCAGTTGGGGCGCCCCGGCGACGCTCGCGCCGCGGATCCTGCACTTCACCGGCGCCGCCAAACCCTGGATGGGCGACGTGACACCCTGGCAGGACGTGGCGACGACGCTCGCCGCGGAGGCCGCCGCTCTGCGCGGTCTCGGCCTGCCACTCCGGCGCATGACGCGAGAGCAGGTGGAGGCTCACAACGCCGCGTTCGCAACCTTGAAAGAACGCATACGTCGTCTGGTCGACATCCGCCGCCGGCTCAGGGGGCGTGCGGTGGTGCGGCTTCACCGAGGCTCCGCGATCTGATCGCGCTCGGCGCATGATGACGAAAGATTCCATGCTCGACGATCGGCGCCGAACCGTCTTCCTGTTTCCGGGGATCTTCGGCCAAGAGGCGACCTTCGACGAGCTCTGCCATGCGCTGGCAC
>JAYVMK010000259.1:0-8808 GCA_043758995.1 Lichenibacterium sp.
GATCACCTTGTCGGTTTTTTCGGCCCAGGCCTGAAAGGTCGCCTCGGCTTCGGGCAGGGGAAGATGGAGGGTGGGTAGACTGCGCTCGAGCGGAGGCCGGGGCACTTCGTCGTAGAGGAACGCGTCGTCGAAGCCGATGGCCGCGGCCTGATGGCGCGTATTGGCGAATACGAGCCGGTCGAGTCGAGCCCAGTAGATGGCGGCCAGGCACATCGGGCAGGGCTCGCAGCTCGAATAGATCGTGGCGCCCGCGAGGGAGAAGTCGTCCACCGCCGTGCAGGCGCGGCGAATGGCCGTCACCTCCGCATGGGCGGTCGGGTCCTTGGCCGATGTGACGGCGTTCCAGCCCTCCGCCAGAACGACGCCGTCGCGCACGATCACGGCACCGAAGGGACCGCCCTGCCCGGCTTCCATGCGGGATCGCGACAAAGCGACCGCCTGGGCCAGGAAGGCCCGATCCTCGTCATCACGTGCCATGCCGAATCTCCTCGCGGAGTACCGTCGCCCGAACCGGGCGACGGTGCAATCCTGGTCAGAGACGGCAAAAGCCTCCGATTACCATTCGCCGGTATTCTTCATGGAGGTCCAAGGCTCGGCCGGCGCCTTGGGGCCGCCCTTCTGCAGAAGCTCGAGCGAGATGCCGTCGGGCGAACGGACGAAAGCCATGTGGCCGTCGCGCGGCGGACGGTTGATGGTGACCCCCGCATCCATCAGCTTCTGGCAAAGCGCATAGATGTCGTCGACCTCGTAGGCGAGGTGCCCGAAGTTGCGGCCGCCTTTGTACTCCTCGGGATCCCAATTGTAGGTCAGCTCGACGAGGGGGGCCTGCTCGGCCTTTCCACGCTCCACATCCTCGGAAGCGGCGAGGAACACCAGGGTGAAGCGCCCTTTTTCGTTCTCGATGCGCCGGGTCTCGGTCATGCCGAGCAGCGTCTCGAAGAAATGCAACGTCTTCTCGAGATCCGTGACCCGGATCATCGTGTGGAGGTAGCGCATGGGGGAACACCTTCTATGGGCCGTGGCGTCGATGGACAGGTCGCGGCGGGGAACGCGGACCGCAAACGCTAAGGGAGGTGCAAAGGTGCCCTTGGGGTGAACCGCCGATGAAGCCGCGCCTCAGGCGACGTTCAGCCGCCAGGGTCCAAGACAGCGTCACGATGCAGTCGATGCCTCCTGGCTGGCTGCACAGGAGGGGAACGATCATGCAGTCTTTCACCACCACGACCGGCGTCATCAGGACGGCTCTCACCGCCGGCGCGATCGCGCTGACACTCGCCGGAACCAGCCTTGCCACCAGCGCTCCGGCCGAGGCCTTCGTTCGCCACGGCGGCGGTTTCCATGGCGGCGGCTTCCATGGCGGCGGCTTCCGTCACGGCGGCGGCTTCGGCGGGCATCGCTTCGGCTATGGGTTCGGACGACCCTTCGGCGGCTACGGCTTCCGGCATCGCGTCATCGGCTATCGGCCTTTCGGCATCCGCCGCTTCGCCTATGGCGTCGGCTATCCCTACGGCGGTTACGGCATCCGACGCTGCGTCATCGGCCGCCATTTCGTGCCGGGCCTCGGATGCCGGCTCAACGTCGTCTATGGCTATCGCGGTCTAGGTTACGGATATGGCGTGCACCGCTTCCATCCGGTTCGCTACGGCCATCATGGCGGCTTCGGCGGGCACCGGTTCGGCTATGGGTTCGGCCGGGATTTCGGGGCCTATGGCCACGGCTTCCATCATGCGGGGTTCGGACACGGCGGCTTCGGCCACAGCGGGTTTCACCACGACGGTTTCGGCCGTGCGGGCTTCCGCCGCCACTAAGTCGGCAAAGCTTCTCGCGATCCGCCGCGAGGCGGGTCGCCTTACAGTCTGATCGATGCCTCGCCGCGATGGACGGCTTCGGCTTCGTCCGTGAACCTTCCATCCGGACCGTGCAGCACCAAGGGAGGCGCGATGCGCAGCGGCGCGCGGCTCCCTTTCACACCGCCAAGAAGAATGCGGACGGCATCGCTCCCCTCGCGTGGTTCGACAGGCCGCAGCACCAACCCGCCGAGCCGCCCCTCGCAGGCGGCCAGCAGCGCTGGCAAGGCGTCGGGTCGGTGGATCATGACGAAACGCCCTTTCGGAGCCAGCAGCGCGGCCGCCGCCACCAGCCAGTCACCGTGTCCGTAGGCGCCCATCACATGGGCGCTGGCGCGGGTTCGGTCCGGCGAGGACCGCACGCTGTCGGCCGGAAAGAAAGGCGGATTGGTGATGACCAACTGAGCCCCCTCGGGTGGCAGAGATGGCGGTCTCTCGCCGACACGGGCGAGGAGGTCGAGTTCCACAACGGCCAAACGCTCGGCGACTCCGTTCAACGCGCAATTACGCCGCGCGAACGCCGCCGTCGCGCGATCCACTTCCAGCAGCACGCCCGTGGCACTCGGGCAGCGCAGCGCCAGCGCCAGTCCGGCCGTTCCGACCCCTGCCCCCACGTCGACGAAGCGCTCACCGGGATGCAGTTCGGCTGCGGCGGACAGCAGGACGGCATCGGTTCCGGCACGGTGGCCCGTCGCGGCCTGGAGCAGCGAGAGCCTGCCGCCCAGCAGTTGGACGGGCTCACACATGCCGCAGTTCCTCGCCGAAACCGGCCTCGGTCAGGAGCCTGCGAGCCCGGGACTCGGCGTCCCGCTCGACGAGGATACGGCGCGCCAGGAAGCCCGACGAGCCCTCGATCACGCTCATATGCTGGTCGGCGATGAAATAAGCGATGTTGGTTTCGTCGAGCAGGGACGCCACCACCGAGATCAGGACGATGTCGTTGATCCGCATGATCTCGATCATCTCTGACGAACTTCGCTATCCTGAGCTTGATGCAGGCCGGCCGGAGACGCGCCGATAAGGCATGTTGCGACCCGGTCCCCCCGGCCTTATGGTCCGCGCGCGTAGCAGTGACAAGGAAGTATGCCTTTGGGCGTGGTTATCCCCCTCGGTGAAGCGGCTTCCGAGGCCGGCATCGGCAAACTCTGGTCTCTCGTGCGGGCCGACATGGACCGTGTGAACCAGGCCATCTTGGCGCGGACGGGGTCCGACGTCGCCATGATCCCGGAGGTCGCCAACCATCTGATCGAATCCGGCGGCAAGCGGCTCCGCCCCATGATGACGCTCGCCGCTGCGGGACTCTGCGGTTATGTGGGCGACGGCCACGTCAAGCTCGCAGCCTCCGTCGAATTCATGCACACGGCAACGCTGCTCCACGACGATGTCGTGGACCAGAGCGACATGCGCCGCGGCAAGCTCGCCGCTCGCATGCTCTGGGGCAACGAGGCCTCGGTGCTCGTCGGCGACTTCCTGCTCGGCCAGGCCTTCCGCATGATGGTGGAAGTGGGGTCCCTGCCCTGCCTTTCCGTCCTGGCCGATGCCGCCGCGGTGATCGCCGAAGGCGAGGTCATGCAGATCTCGGCCGCCAAGGACACGACCACCACCGAGGACGATTACGTCGCGGTGATCCGCGCCAAGACGGCTGCGCTCTTCGCCGCCGCCTGCGAGGTCGGCCCCATTCTGGCGGGGCGCCCCAAGGCCGAAATGGCGGCCTGCCGCGCCTATGGCACCAATCTCGGAATCGCGTTCCAGCTCATCGACGATGCGCTGGATTACGGCGGCTCGAGCTCGGCGCTCGGCAAGAACGTCGGCGACGACTTCCGCGAGGGCAAGATCACCTTGCCGGTGGTGCTGTCGTTCCGCCGCGGCTTGCCCGACGAACGCGCCTTCTGGACCCGGACGCTGGAGAAGGGCGAGATCGCCGATGGCGATCTCGAGATCGCCATCGCCACGATGCGCCGGCACCGGGCCATCGAGGACACGATCGACCGTGCCCGCCACTACGGCGCCATGGCGCGCGACGCCCTGGAGCTGTTCCCGGCCTCCGACTACAAGGCGGCGTTGCTCGACGTCGTGGATTTCTGCATCAGGCGCGCGAACTGAGTTCCTGTCCGCGGGGCAATGTTCAGGATCGGCGTCTTCGCCGTTCGGTCATGGTGCGAGGCTGCGATAGATCTCGGCGAAGGGTTTGAGCCGGTCTGGATCGAGCTCGCTGTCCTTGTCGGCGTTGGCTTTCGCAAAGGCGAGCAGCCGTTGCGGCATGTCGGCCTCCTCGGGTTTGAAGGCGAGTTGCAGCATCAACTCCGTCGCATAATCCTCCCATAGGACGTCGAGGGCCCGGTCGACCTCGGGTCGCCCGACGGCAAGCGCATCGAACAATCTCGGGCGTGCCACCAGAGCGGTCTCGAGCGGTCCTGTCGGGCCGCGGCATAGGTCCCGGATCAGCGGCAGAGCCGCGACGAAACCGGGAGGATCGAAGGCGACCCCACTGCCCCGGGCCATGACGATGGTCGACAGGTCCGATCCGCAGGTGGCCCAGCGCGCATAGCCCCGGTCCATCGCCCAGAGGCGGGCCCGCGTCGCACCGTAGCCCGACGCGCCGGCAACCGTCGCGGCGAGTAGCGCGATCGTCATCCCGGTGACGACAGCGTCGGCACGGGGATGCCGGCGCGCCGCTCCCGCCGACGCGGCCATCAGCACGACGAGACCGAGGAGCAAAGGCACGATGAAGGGTGCGGCGTGGAAAGACGCTATCGCCCAGTCGATGCCGAGCGCACGGCGGCCCTGCGTGAATCCGGCCACGCAGAGCGCCGAGAAGCCGACGAGGACGGCGGCGACCCGCAGTCGTCTTTGTTCGGGCGTGTTCCGGCGCAGCCAAAACAAGGCGAGTGTCGCGACGACGAGGGCAGCGCCGACCGTTAGAAGCAAGCCGTGCCGACGGCTGGCCGAGGCGCCTCCCAGAACCTGTAGCGCGTAGACGATCCAGGCGAGCGGGTTGGCATCACCGCCGGCGGCGGCTGCGAGATGTGGCCTTTCCTCGAGCCGAACGACAGCCAGCACGCCGCACGCAGCCAGCGTCAGCGCGGAAGCAGCGCGAGACCAGCGCCCGCCGGGCAGCAGCGCTTGATGAGCACCGGCCGCGAACCACGTCATGGCGCCCTGGGCGGACATCGAACTCGCGATGAGGCAGAGCACGGCCGAGGGCCAGACGGCGGCGCGCCCGAACCGCTCCGCGAGCAGCGCATTGGCGAGCGCGACCGCATTGATCAGAAACCACCCGAGCTCGAAGGCCCAGAGGAGGTGTTCCATCTGCGTCGGATGAAACGCCAGAACGAAACAGGCGAGAGTGATCCCGATCCGCGCTCTCATCGGCTGCTGCGGTCCGATCGCGCAGCGGGCTGCCAGCACGGCGGTCGCCGCGATGACGACGAAGGAGAGGTAGACCAGCGCTTTGAAATCCAGGCCGACGATCGACCGCATCAGCGCCATGACGGCGAACTGCGCCCCGACGGGGTGCTCGTTGTTCCACAGGCCGAAAAGATCGCCGACGCCGAGCGTCCCGGCGTCCCACTGTCGGAGCCACTGGAGCGTCTGCAGATCGTCGTTGAAGAACCAATCGACGGCGTAATGGTGCGCGAAGACTATGGCTGCGATGGTCGGGATCAGCCAAGCCGCAATCATCAAGACCGGCTCGGCACCTCGACGAGCCTGACCCTGCTGCCTGATCCGAGAGTGAGGTCGAGACAGACGGGATACGAGCCGCTCAGGCACCTTGCAGGAACGTGGCTCGGGCCGTCGCACTATGCTCTTTGATGACCTTGCCGGATGCCTCGACCTCCTTCAGATGCACGTCGTAGCCCCAGAGATCGGCCAGGTGCTGGAGCACTTCGCGGGTCTCGCGTTCCGACAGCAGCGTGCCGTTCAACACGTTGTGCTGCAGCATCAGCCGTCGGTCGCCCGCGAGATCGACGTCGACAACCTGGATGTCCGGATCCTGCCAGGCCACGTCGTAGTGGCGGGATAACGCCCGCCGAAGATTGCGGTAGCCACGCTCGTCGTGGATGGCGGCGACCTTGAGATCGGCCTTCGGATTTCCATCGTCCTGAACGTGGAACAGCTTCCATCGCCGCATCAGATGCGGGCTCAGGAACTGCGACACGAAGCTCTCGTCCCTGTAATTGGCCCAAATGTCGGCCAGCACCGCATAGGGATCGCCGCGACCGGCAATGTCGGGGAACCACTCGCGGTCCTCCTCGGTCGGCATCGTCACGACGCGCTCGATGTCCTGCATCATGGCGAAGCCGAGCGCATAAGGGTTGATGCCGCCGAAGCGCTTGTCGTCGTAGTCGGGCTGCATGACGACGTTGGTATGCGACCCGAGGAATTCGAGATAGGACCCCTCCGAGATCTGCCCGGTCTCGAACAGCTTCCCCATGATCTGGTAGTGACAATAGGTGGCGCAGCCCTCGTTCATCAGCTTGGTCTGCCCCTGCGGGTAGAAATACTGCGCGATGAGGCGGACGATGCGGATGATCTCGCGCTGCCAAGGAGCGAGGCGCGGGGCGGATTTCTCCAGAAAATACAGGATGTTTTCCTGTGGCAGCTCGAGCAGAGCCTTGCGCCGCTCCTCCGACAGGTTGGCGCCCTCACCCTTCTCCTTCTCGGGGACGGTGCGCCAGAGGTCGTTGAACATCTGCTCCTGAAACTCGCGTCGGTCCCGCTCCCGGCGCTGCTCGGAGACGAGGTCGGGCTTGCGCTTGCGCGGATACCGGTGGACGCCGTGGCTCTGCAGCGCATGCGCCGCATCCAGAATGCGTTCGACCGCGACGTGGCCGTAGCGCTCCTCGCAATCGGCGATGAACGTCTTGGCGAAGTCGAGGTAGCCCAGGATGCCCTCGGCCTGCGTCCACTGCTTGAAGAGGTAGTTGTTGCGAAAGAAGTGGTTATGGCCGAAGGCCGCGTGGGCGATGACCAGCGTCTGCATCGTGGCGGAGTTTTCCTCCATGATGTAGCTGACGCAGGGATTGGAGTTGATGACGATCTCGTAGGCGAGGCCGCGCAGTCCCTTGCGATACGACGCCTCATGATGGGCGAAGCTCTTCCCGAAGCTCCAATGGCCGTAGAAAAGCGGCATGCCGACCGACGAATAGGCGTCGAGCATCTGCTCCGTGGTGATGATCTCGATCTGGTTCGGGTAGGTCTTCAGTCCCATCTCGCCGTGGGCGATCGCCTCGCAGGCATCGTTGATCCGCAGGATGGTCTCGTAGGTCCAATCGGCGCCGTCGAAGAGCAACCGGTTCGGCGTCACGACATTCATGCCGATGCCTCCCTGATTGACTCGCCCTTGCTACCCCGTTCCTTGCGCTCGAAGAGCTTGCGGAACACCGGGTAGATCTCGGCCCGATGGCGCACCTTGCACATGGCGAAGTCCGATCCCGACTTGGCCACGGCTTCATAGGTGCGCCACAACTCTGTCTGCCGCTGCACGAAGCCCATATGCGGCGTCTCGTTCTCGCGCCCCACCTCGAGATAGGCGAAGTACTGGCAGAGCGGCAGCACCCCGTCGCGCAGCGTCGTCGCGGTGCGCTCCGTGTCGCCGGAGGAATTGTCGCCATCTGACGCCTGCGCCGTATAGATGTTCCAGTCGGCCGCGGGATAGCGCGCCGCCACGACCCGCATCATCTCGTCGAGCGCCGAGGAGACGACCGTGCCGCCGGTCTCGGGCGAGGAGAAGAACGTCTCCTCGTCGACCTCCTTGGCCTCGTGGGTGTGGCGGATGAAGACGATGTCGACGTTCTTGTAGCGGCGCTTGAGGAAGATGTAGAGCAGCGAGAAGAAGCGCTTGGCCAAGTCCTTCATGTGCTCGGTCATCGAGGCCGAGGTGTCCATCAGGCAGAACATCACCGCCTGGGCGACGGGCTTCGGCACCGGATTGAAACGCCGGTAGCGGATGTCGATCGGGTCGACGAAGCTGACCCGCCGGGTCCGTTCCAGCAACTGGTCGAGTTCGGCCCGCAGAAGCGCCAGCCTGTCGGGATCGAGGCCGGACGCCGCGAGATCCTCGACTTCGGCTTCGAGTTGCCGGACATCCTCGCCCTTGGGCCGCCGCAGCGCGATCCGCCGCGACAGCGAGTTCCGCATGGTGCGGGTCAGCGACATGTTGGCCGGCGATCCCGCCGTCGAATAGCCGGCGCGCGTGAGCGACACCGAATCCGCGGTCGCCAGCTTCTTTTTGGCCAGGTCCGGCAGTTCGAGGTCATCGAAGAAGAGATCGAGATACTCCTCGCGCGACAGGACGAAGCGGAAGTCGTCCTCGCCCGAGCCGTCTTCCGATCCCTCGTTGCCCCGGCCGCCGCCACCCGAAGCATCGCGGGGAATCGTATCCCCCTCGATGAACTTCTTGTTGCCGGGGAACAGTCCTTCGCGGCTCCCGCCCTTGGACGAGCGATGCAGCCGGGGCTCACGCACTCCGTCGAGCGGGATCGAGACCTCCCCGCCCTGGTCGAGATCCTTGATGGAGCGGTCCTTCGACGAATTGCGGACCGCTTGTCGCACGAGTGTCTTGGCCCGGCGCAGGAAACGCTGTCGGTTGGCGAGGCTCTTGCCGCTCGAATTCAGACGACGGTCGACGATGTGCATGCGCGTTCCGCTCAAAGAGGGAAGTGTCAGCCGGCCTTCTTCACCCTCATATACCACTCGACGAGGCGACGGACCTGGCGCTCCGTATAGCCACGCGCCACCATCCGCTCGACGAATTCTCCGTGCTTCTTCTCCGTATCGCTGTCGCGTTTGGAGCTGAAGCTGATGACCGGCAGCAACTCCTCCACCTGGGAGAACATGCGCCGCTCGATGACGTCCCGCAACTTCTCGTAGGAGGTCCAGGACGGGTTACGGCCAGAGTTATGGGCCCGAGCCCTCAGCGAGAACTTGACCACCTCGTTGCGGAAGTCCTTCGGATTGG
>JAYVMK010000260.1:0-4161 GCA_043758995.1 Lichenibacterium sp.
GTCAGCCAAAGACCAAGCGTCAACGGCAAAACTTTGCAAAACCGTCAAAAAGCAGAAGGCGGCCCTTTCGCCGACGTGATCCTCTGTATGCAGGAGTGGACGCCGCACTCCCGCCATGAAACAGAGGCTGTGTCGCTGCAACGACGGCCCGGGGTCGTCATCGTGTCATGGCGGCCGGGGTCGATCAGGGGAGCGGAACTTTTGGGGGCCATCGCCAGCGCGCAGCTTCGTCAAGCGGGCCTCGTCGATATCGGCGTCGAACCCCCGATCCAGGTGATGGGCCGCCCGGCGCTGACGCATGACCGCCGAGATGTGTCCTTCCGTTGGCTGTCCGCCGTCGTGCTGACCGGACTCGCGGGCTCCGGCCTGATCGGCACCACGGTCTTCGTGGCCTTGAACCGTCAGCCCAACATGGCGCAGGCGCCCGAGCTCGTGACCCCGACGCGCAGCGCCCGATCGGCCGACACGGGGCTCGTCAAAGGAGACCGGCTGATCCGCGCGGCCGACATCGTCGCCGAAAAGCAGAGCTTCAAGACACCCGTCGCCGTGAAGGTCGGCGACAAGCAGATCATCCGCATGCGCGGCTTCACCCGCGTCGCCACGACCCTGGCTCTGGCCTCGACGGGCAACGACGACGACGTGCCGGCGTTCAACCCGCTGAAGCTGATGGCGGAAGACGTCAATCCGGCCGAGGCCCCGCCTCCCGATCCCGGTCCGGCTCTTACAGACGCGGACGTGTCCTTCACCACCAGGGATCTCGCCACCGTCGACGCATCGCGGTTCGGCGGCTCGCTCTCGACCGACGAGATCCAGGCCCAGGTGGCGGAGTCGGCGCGCAGCCTCGCCCAGCCGAACCGCACGCCATTGCTCCCGCAGATGCTGCTGATGCGCACCAGCCGCGCCGGGTCGCTCCCGACCAACGGTCTCGGCTTCGCCGACCCGGGTTTCCCGGCAGTGCCCTTCTCGTCCATCGAGGTCCATATGGTGGCGGAGAACGTCACCGCGGTGCCGCGCTCCGATGCGAACCGGGACCGAGACGCCTCGGAGCGGCTCGTCGTCTTCCGCCACGGCGACAATCTCGACGACATCCTGAAGGCCAATGGAGCGACGCGCGATCAGATCCGCTCGATCGACGCGGCGTTCGCCCCGAAACGCGGCGAGTCTCCGGTCGCCGAGGGACGGCGTCTTCGCCTGATGTTCTCGCGGCTCGACGACAGCCGGCCGCGCCAGATCGCCCGCGTCTCGGTCTATGCCGACGAGACGCTCGAAACCACGATCGCGCTGGCCGACACGGGCGAGTATGTGAAGGTCGCCAACGCCGAGGCCCCGAAACGTCCTGCCGCCAGCCCGTCGAGCGACGACGAGGGTTTCAGACTCTACGACAGTCTCTACGAAACAGCCCTGAAGCAGGACATGCCGAAGCCGCTGATCGATACGCTGGTCCGGGTCTTCGGCAACGACGTCGATTTCCAGCGTTCCGTCGCAGGCGGCGACAGTTTCGACGCTTTCTATACCGACGGAGACGACGACGGCGGCCGCACCGACCTGCTCTATGCCTCGATCACGGTGCGCAACGAGACATTCCGCTATTATCGGTTCATCACTCCCGACGACAATGCCGTCGACTTCTATGACGAGAACGGGCGCTCGGTCCGCAAATTCCTGATGCGCTCGCCGGTGCCCAACGCCACGGTGACGTCGGGCTTCGGCCTGCGGTTTCACCCGATCCTTGGCTATTCGCGTCCCCATACGGGCGTCGATTGGGCCGCCCCGATCGGCACGCCGATCCTCGCGGCCGGTTCGGGGACCGTGCTGAAGGCCGAACGCTCCTCGAGTTACGGCAATCACGTCGAGATCCAGCACGCCAACGGCTACATCACGACCTATTCGCACATGACGGGCTTCGCCCGCGGCATCGCCGACGGCGTTCGGGTGCGCCAGGGACAGGTGGTGGGCTACCTCGGCCAGACGGGCCTCGCCACCGGGCCGCATCTCCACTACGAGGTCATCGTCAACGGCCATTTCGTCGATCCGATGCGGGTGAAGTTGGCCCGCACCCGCGAGATGGACGGCAAGGTCCTGGCCGACTTCAAGCATGAGCGCGACCGCATCGATACGTTGATGGCGGGCGCCCCCAATGCCGTCGCCACGACGCCCGAAAAACACGCCGAGAATTGAGCCGGCGCTCCGTTCAGCGGTTCAGGCGCGCCCGCCACTGCGCCGCATAGGCGTCGAAGACCGGCCTCAGGACGGGCCGGGGCCGGACCGGCGATGGCCGAACCGGCCCGATGGGGGCCAGGAGACTCGCAGCCCCGATGCTGGTGCCGGTGCCGCTGGTCGAGACCGCGACAGGGCGACCGGTCAGCGCCAGCAACGCCTCGCCGTAAAGAGCATTGGCGGCGAAAGGTCCCTCGACGACGGTGGGGCCGGCGGCTCCGATGAGGTCGAGGCAGGTCGCCGTCATCAGGGCGGCGTAGAGGCTTGCCACCGCGGTCCGTTCCGGCGGCGTCAGCATGGCCGGGTCCACCGTCCAGCTTCCGACATGGTCGGGGAAGGGTCCACTGCCGGGCGCGAAGCCGGGCCGCACCATGACGCGTCCGGCCAGCACGGCGGCGAGGGTCGAATCGTCCGGGGCCGCGGTCGTGCCGCCGATCAGGAGATCGAACTCCCGGCCGCCCATGAAACGGGCCGAGGGGACGGGACGGCCATAGGCATCGACATTGGCCAAGGTATCGCGGGCAGGGTCGAGACGCTCGAGGGAGCCGCCGACCGCGAAACACACAACCCAGGTGCCGGTCGATACGACGGTCTTGGGCGCTGATCCGCCGTCGAGATGGGGCAGCAGCGAGGCGTTGGAATCGTGGATGCCGCAGGCGACCGGGAGCGGCCGGGCGAGGCCGACGCGACGTGCCAGCGCGGGCCGGAGCGGGCCGAGACCATCGAAAGCCGGGCGGGTCGGGGCCATGAGACCAGACCATCCGGCACGCGCCACGAGAGAAGAGAAACCTGCGCGCCCCGGCGCCCAAAGGTCGGTGTGGCAGCCGAGCGAGGTCGCCTCGGTCGCCGCCACGCCGGTGAGCCGCCAGGCCCAATATTGCGGATAGGTGACGAAAGCATCGGCACGCGCAATAGCCTCCGGAAAGCTGCGGGCCTGCCAGAACAGCTGGGCACCGAGGTTCAATCCGCCGCGCAGGCGGGGCGAAAAGCTCTCCGCGAAGGCAGGGCGAACCCGGTCGTAGTCCTCCGCGACCCGGTCCGGCCCGTCATGTTCGTAGTCGAGCACCGGCAGGGCGAGGCCGTCGCCGGCCAGCAGCGCCCCCGTGGCGCCATGGGTGGTGATGGAGAGCGCGTCGATGTCGCGGGCCACGGCGGCGAGGCCGTCGAGCAGGAAATCCGCGATGAGCTCCGTATCGGCATGAGGATAGAGGCCATCGTGCCGGACGCGGTTCGGCAGGACCCGGCTCCAGACCTCGCGGCCCGCGGCCACATCAACCAGCACCAGCTTGACGTTGGTCTTGCCGACGTCGAGCACCGCGACCGTGCGGATCTCGCCCCGGCCGCTCACGGCAGGTGGAACATCGTCTCGAGCGACGTCACGACGGGCGCTTTGGACGGCTCGGTCTCCATGATGTCTGCCATGAAGGCCCACCAGCGCCGCACGGCCGGGTGCTCCGGCAAGGCCGTCATGGAATGGTCGCGCCGACGCCACAGGACGGCGAAGAGGAGGTTCGAGGCCGGTTCGAGATGGATCGAATAATCCGCGACGCCAGCCTCCCGCAGGGCTTCGACGAGTTCGGGTGCGATGGCGTCATGGCGGCGCCGGTAGTCGTCGGCGCGGCCCGGGTGAAGCCGCATGACGAAAGCGTGTTTCTCGTGCGTGGCCGTATCGAAGGGGCCGACCGACGTCACGCGGGGCTCCTCTGTGAAAGGAGCCTGCGCGCCAAGAGCCGCCGCGCCAGCCGAGGCAGCGCGATGGTGCCAATCAGCATCAGGCCGACCACGATCGACATGATGATCCCGGGCACGTTGAGGAGGCCGAGCCCGTAGGTGACGAGGCCCAGTACGAAGGCCGCGATGACGACCCCCGGCACCGTGCCGGATCCACCCTGGATGTCGACGCCGCCGAGCACGACGACCGTCACGACGTCGAGCTCCCAACCG
>JAYVMK010000261.1:0-7981 GCA_043758995.1 Lichenibacterium sp.
CCGGTCGAGCGTGCGATCCTGCTTCCCCGGCCGCTTCATGGCGCGCAGCACGTTCGGCGCGGCATGCTGGAACGGGATGTCGAGGTAGGGCAGCACCAGCCCCTCCGCCATCAGCGGGATGACGTCATCGACGTGGGGGTAGGGGTAGATGTAGTGCAGGCGAACCCAGGCGCCGAGCCGCCCGAGTTCGCCCGCGAGGTCGAGGAACTTGGCCCGCACTTCGCGGTCGCCGTGCGGCTGCATCGGGTAGCCGAGGTCGAGCCCGTAGGCGGCCGTATCCTGCGACACGACCAGAAGCTCCTTCACGCCGGCCTTCACCAGCTTCTCGGCCTCGCGCAGCACGTCCGAGACGGGGCGAGACACGAGCCGGCCGCGCAGCCGCGGAATGATGCAGAAGGAGCAGGAGTTGTTGCATCCTTCCGCGATCTTCAAATAGCTGTAGTGGCGCGGCGTCAGCTTGATGCCCTGCGGCGGCAGCAGGTCCAGGAACGGGTCGTGCAGCGGTTCGGCGGCCTCGTGCACCGCCGCCATCACGCTCTCGAAGGCCTGCGGCCCCGAGACGGCCAGCACGTTCGGATAGGCCTGCCGGATCACCTCCGGCTCGGCGCCCATGCAACCCGTCACGATGACCTTGCCGTTCGCCGCCATGGCACTGCCGATGGCGGCCAGCGACTCGCGCTTGGCGCTGTCAAGGAAGCCGCAGGTGTTGACGATGACGGCATCGGCGCCCTCGTGCTTCTTGGCGATCTCGTAGCCTTCGGCACGCAGCTTCGTGATGATCCGCTCGCTGTCGACCAGCGCCTTGGGACAGCCCAGCGACACGAAGGAAATGCGCGGCGCGGCGCGGCCTGCGACGGGCGCCTCTGCGGGGTCGGACAAAGTCAGCATCGGGGTGCCTTGCCACGGCGGGCGGGTGGTTGCAACAGCGGGCGGCGCGCGCCGCGGCAGGGCAGGGTTGAATTCAAGGCCCGTCCAGCACCGGACTGCGTCGTCAGAGCACTGATCCCGGTGCGATCTTCGGCGTGCGACCGAGCCACGGCGGGATCGGCAGGTCCTTGGATTCGAGGAAAGCGCGATTGAACAGTTTCGAGGCGTAGCGGGCGCCGGAGTCGCAGAGGATGGTCACGATCGTGTGACCGGGGCCGATTTGCCTGGCGAGTCGGATGGCCCCGGCGACATTGACGCCCGACGAGCCGCCGAGCAGCAGACCTTCGTGCTCGGCAAGGTCGAAGACGATGTCGAGAGCCTCGCGGTCGTCGACCTGGCAGGCAAAATCGACCGGCGCGCCGACGAGATTGGCCGTGATGCGGCCCTGGCCGATACCTTCCGTGATGGAGGAGCCGGACGACTTGAGCTCGCCGTGATCGTAATAGGCGAAGAGGGCCGAACCGAGCGGGTCGGCGATGCCGATCGTGATCTTCGGGTTCTTGGCCTTCAGTGCCAGGCCGACGCCGGCCAGGGTGCCGCCCGTTCCGACCGCGCAGACGAAGCCATCGACCTTGCCCTCGGTCTGGTCCCAGATTTCGGGGCCTGTCCAGCGCTCGTGGCCGCCGCGATTGGCGATATTGTCGAACTGATTGGCCCAGATGGCCCCGTTGGGGTCCTCGGCGGCGAGACGCTGCGCCAGACGCTCCGACACGTGCACGTAATTGCCGGGGTCGCTGTAGGGCTTGGCCGGAACCTCGACGAGTTCGGCACCGGACATGCGCAACATGTCCTTCTTCTCCTGGCTCTGCGTCTCCGGGATGACGATCAGGGTGCGATAGCCGAGCGCATTGGCCACCAGCGCAAGGCCGATCCCGGTATTGCCGGCGGTACCTTCGACGATCGTACCACCCGGACGCAGCGTGCCCCGCGCTACGGCATCCTCGACGATCGCCCGCGCGGCGCGGTCCTTCACAGAACCACCGGGGTTCATGAACTCGGCCTTCCCAAGGATGTGGCAGCCGGTGAGGTCCGACGCTCGCTCGAGGCGGATCAGCGGCGTGTGTCCGATGGCATCGATGACGGACGTCAGCATAGGGTTATCCGATGAGGCCGGCCGAAGCGGCGAGTGCTCTACAGAGATGATAGACGCGCGCCCGTCCATCAACCCGGCTCGCGAATGAGACTGAGCGCGCAGCGACCGCGCGCGGATGAGACTAAAAAGGAGCCTGGATGAGTGCCTGGAGCACTATGGCTCCCCGAGCAGGGCTCGAACCTGCGACAATTCGATTAACAGTCGAATGCTCTACCAGCTGAGCTATCGGGGAACACCGCCACGTGGTCGCGGCGTGGCCGGTGTTTAGCCGGGATCGACCGCTTTTGCCAAGCCCCAATCTGCCGCTCGCCCGCGGAAAGTTTCAGATGCTCCGCCTTGCCCGCCGCCTCGGGATCCGTTAGACACCGCCTCAGTCGTCCTAACCAAGCGACCGCATGCCCTGGCGCATGGTGAGGCCTCGTGGCGGAGTGGTTACGTAGAGGACTGCAAATCCTCGCACCCCGGTTCGATTCCGGGCGAGGCCTCCAAAACGGACGTCAAGCGTCTCGCATTCCCTTCCGCCGTCTTAGCGAGTAGAGTGAAGCAAACTAGACCGTCGCGGGCCGCGGCGTAGTGGGAACGTATTCGCAGCAGCGTTGCTGGAGCGCGTCGGCTAGGTTGCTTCGTCACTACGCTTCTCGCAATGACGTCGATAAACAGCTTAGCTTTCCGCCGCGATATCCGCCGTCACCTGCACCTCGATGGCTCTCAGCTCATCGAGCGTGCGGTCGAGCGACAGGCGCATTTCCTCGAGTTCGGCAATGCGGTTCCTCACGCCGCCGAGCAGAGCCCGTTTCTGCTCGAGGTGGCGCGGGTCGGCACCGTAGAGGTCGAGAAAATCCTTGATCTCGGCGAGGCTGAAGCCGAGCCGCTTACCGCGCAGGATCAGCAGCATGCGGGCGCGCTCGCGTGGTGTGTAGACCCGCGTGGCGCCGAGCCGCGCCGGGCCGATGAGGCCCTTGTCTTCGTAGAAGCGGATGGCCCGCGGCGTCACGCCGAGTTCGGCGGCGAGTTCGGTCACGGTGAGAAGCCGCTGTTCGGCCTCGATCGTCGCACCTTCGGGCATCCGGTCCTCAAGCCTCGTCGAGCCGAGCGCGCAGCCAAGCCCCGGTATCGAGCACCGTGACGCGGGCGCCTCCGACCTTGTAGGTGCCGCTGGCTCTCGTGACCGGAACGCCGTCCGCCGTCACCACGCTCTGCGCGACGGCGAGGTTGCGCGTGACCGAGACCGTGGTGCCGACGCCCTGGATCCAGGCGCCGGGCAGCGCCCCTGCGAGATAGTCGATCGTGAGGTTGACAGTCGGCAGGATCGTGGTGGCGAGGGTGGTCGTGTCGTGCAGGATGGCGAAGGCGAGAAGCACGTCGCAGAAACTCGCCAGCACGCCGCCATGGCAGCGACCGCCGGGGTTCAGGTGCTCGGGCCCGACGCGGAAGCCGAGCGCCAGGGCGCCGTCGATCCGGCGGGCGTGGAAAGCGATGGGGTTGTAACCGGCCATCCGTTCGGGCGTGGCCGCCAGGGGCCGGAAGCCCGCCGGAGTGGCGGACGCGGACTCCGTCAAAACGCCGCCTCGTCCAGCGCCATGCTGGAGGCCTTGCCGGATTTGATCGCGAGGTAGAGCGCGCTCGCCTGCGGCAGGACCCGATCGTTGAAGAAGCGGGCGCTGGCCAGCTTGGCGGCATAGAAGCCGTCCGGATCCTCCGTCGCGTCCACGCGAGCCTGGGCGATCTCGGCCGAGCGGGTCAGCATGTAGCTCATGGCGACGAGGCCCATGAGGCGCAGATAGTCGGTCGCGGCGGCGCCGGCCTCTTCCGCGTCCTTCAGGCCCGCGGCCGCGATCTGCCCCGTGGCGAGTTGCAGCATACCAAAGGCGCGCTCAAGACCCTGCACCAGCGGCGCGAGCGCAGCCCGGCCCCGGCTGGCTTCGATATAGGCCGAGATCGGGTGGAAGAAGGGGCGCAGCAAGCGGCCCATATGGGCCGGCATCTTGCGGCCCACGAGGTCGAGCGCCTGGATGCCGTTGGTGCCCTCGTAGAGCATGGCGATCCGGGCGTCGCGGACGAACTGTTCCACCCCATGGTCGCGGATGTAGCCGTGACCGCCGTAGACCTGCACGCCGAGGCTCGCCATCTCGAAGCCGAGGTCGGTGAACAGCGCCTTCACCACCGGCGTCATCAGGGCCGTGAAATCCTCCGCGGCGCGGCGCTCCGCCGGGCTCGCGGCATGTTTGGAGAGGTCGACCGCCTGTGCCACCCAGATGCCGACGGCGCGGCAGGCCTCGGCATTGGCGCGCATCGTCATCAGCATGCGGCGCACGTCGGGATGGACGATAATCGGGTCGGCGGCGAGGTCGGGGCGTTTCGCGCCGGAGAGCGAGCGACCCTGCAGGCGCTCCTTGGCGTAGGCCACGGCCGATTGATAGGCCGCCGAAGCGACGCCGAGACCCTGGATGCCCACCCCGAGCCGCTCCTCGTTCATCATCGTGAACATGGCCTGCATGCCCTTGTGCGGCGCGCCGACGAGCCAGCCTTTTGCATCGTCGTAGGTGATCTGGCAGGTGGCCGAGGCCTTGAGGCCCATCTTGTGTTCGAGGCCGGTGCAGATCACGCCGTTGCGCGCGCCGGGGCGGCCGTCCTCGGTCGGCAGCAGTTTCGGCACCAGGAACATGCTGATGCCCTTGATGCCGGGCGGCGCGTCGGGCAGGCG
The DNA here is from genome assembly GCA_043758995.1 of Lichenibacterium sp. GTDB lineage: Bacteria > Pseudomonadota > Alphaproteobacteria > Rhizobiales > Beijerinckiaceae > Lichenihabitans. The sequence continues at coordinate 4,725 of JAYVMK010000261.1, forward strand.
GGCCAGGACGAGGTGGACGATGTTCTCGGTGAGATCGTGATCACCCGCCGAGATGAAGATCTTGGATCCCGAAAGGCGATAGGTGCCGCTGTCGTCCGCGATAGCCTTGGTACGCATGAGGCCGAGGTCAGTGCCGCAATGGGCCTCGGTCAGCGCCATGGCGCCGGCCCAGGTGCCCTCGGTCATCTTCTCGAGGAACATGGATTTCAGCGCCGCCGATCCATGCGACTCCAGCGCCTTGACGGCTCCGTGGGTGAGCCCGGGGTAGAGGCTGAACGACAGGTTGGCGGCGCAGATCATCTCCTCGACGAGCTTGTTCACGCATTCGGGTAGCCCTTGGCCGCCGAACGCCGGATCGCCGGCCAGCGACGGCCAGCCTCCTTCGCGGAACGTATCATAGGCCTCGCGAAATCCCTTCGGCGTGCGGACGATGCCGTTTTCGAGCCGGCAGCCTTCGAGGTCCCCCGAGGCGTTGAGCGGCAGGATCACCTCCTGGGTGAGCCGGGCCGCCTCGTCGAGCACGCCGTCGATGACGTCGGCGGTGGCTTCGGCATAGGCGGGCAGGGCGGTGATGCGCTCCAGCCCGTGAAGTTCGTGGAGCACGAAGCGCATGTCGCGCAGCGGAGCCTCGTAGACCTGCATGGGGTGATCCTCGCGGTGATCCTTCTCCCGAGGAACGAGAGACGGGCAGGGGCGTGTCAGTTTCGCAGCGGCTTGCCGGTTGCGAGCGTGTGCTCGATGCGGTCGAGCGTCGGTCCGGTGCGGATGAGCGCCAGGAACTCGCGGCGCTCCAGCTTCAGCATGTCGTCCTCTGTGACCGTTTCGACAATGTCGGCATCGCCGCCGCTGAGCACCGTCGCGAGCCGGTCCGCCACCACCATGTCGTGGTCGGTGGCGAGGCCCTGGGCGTGGTAGCCCTGCGCCGCCATGGCCATGCCGGTGCGGCCCGAAGGGCCGGGAAGCCGGAACTCCGGCTTCGGTGGCGGCGCGTAGCCCTCGATCAGCGCCAGCGCCTTGGCGCGCGCGTCGAAGAGCAGCCGGTCACGGTTGAAGGTGACGGCGTCGCCCTCGCGCAACACCCGCATGGCCCGCGCCTCGGCCGCCGATTTCGACACTTTGGCGGTCGAGACGGATTCGAAGACTTTGACGACGGCCGGCATGGGGCCGCGCGGCGTTCCGGGCGCCGTCGACCAGCGCGTCAGCATCTCGCCGCAGCCGCCCCAGCCGGGCACCAGCCCCACGCCGCATTCGACGAGGCCCGTATAGGTCTCGGCATGGGCCTGGATGGCGTCGCAATGAAGCAGGATCTCGCAGCCGCCGCCGAGCGCCAGGCCGGCGGGCGCCCCGACGACCGGGAATGTCGCGTATTTCAGCGCCTTGAAGCTGCGTTGCCCGGCGGCCACGAGCTTTTCCACCTCGCCCCAGGCGGCGATGTTGCAGGCGAAGAGCGCCAGTCCGAGGTTGGCCCCGGCGGAGAAATTCGTGGCGTCGCTGTAGATGACCAGCGCCTTGAACCGCTCTGTGACCAGGGCGATGCTCTTGTCGAGCAGCTTCAGGACGGCTTCGTCGAAGCTGTTCATCTTGCTGGTGATCTCGAAACAGGCGACGCCGTCGCCGACATCCCACAGGGCGGCCGAGCCGTTCTTCAGGAGCGGCTCCGCCCGCCGCTTCACGTCTTCGAGGCGCAGCACCCCTTGAGGGCGGGTCAGCGCATGATAGGCGCCGTCCGTGCCGAAGGCCTGCAACTCGCCGGCCTCGACCCGGTAGAAGCGTCGGTCGCCGATGGCGCGCAGCAATTCTGGAACCGGCTTTCCCTCCCGGGTGAGCCGTGCCGCGACGGCGGCGGGTCCGAGCCGGTCGAGGATCTCGAAGGGGCCCTGTTTCCAATTGAAGCCGAGCCGCATGGCGGCATCGATGCCGACGATGTCATCCGAAATGGCAGGAACGAGGCTCGCAGCGTAGCTCAGCACGTCGCTCATCACCGCCCAGGCGTAGCGGCCGTAGCGGTCCTCGCCCTCGACCAGCGCCCGCATGTCCTTCGAGGCGGCATCGGGGAGCTTCGTCTCGCGCGACGGCTCGTAGACACCGGTGACGAGGCCAATCGATTCCTTGATCTTCGCGGCCTCGCGGTTGATCCGATAGAAGCCGCCCTTACCCTTACGGCCCGTGTAGCCCTCGCCGATCATCTTCATGAGCAGCGGATTGTCCCGTGCGCCAATGACGAAGGGATCCTCGGCCGGGAGCAGCGCCTTCATGCTGGCATCGATGTGCGGCATGAGATCGAGCCCGACGAGGTCGAGCAACCCGAAGACGCCGGTCTTGGGAATGCCGAAGGGCCGGCCCATGACGGCATCGGCCTCTTCCACCGACAAACCCGCGTCGAGCGCCGCATTGATGCCGCGCTGCATCCAGTAGGTGCCGATCCGATTAGCGATGAAGCCGGGCGTGTCCTTGCAGCGGACGACGCTCTTGCCGAGCACATGGTCGCAAAAGTCGGACACGCGCTCCACCAGTGCCGGGTTAGTCGTCGGGCCCGGCACCACTTCGAGCAGCCGCATGTAGCGCGGTGGATTGAAGAAATGGGTGATGAGGAAGTCGCGGGCGAAGACCTCCGGCAAACCGTCGAGCAGGGCAGCCAACGGGATCGTCGACGTGTTGGAACTCACCGCGGTGCCGGGCCGGTGGAGCTCGGCGAGCCTCCGGTAGAGCGCCTGTTTCAGATCGAGCCGCTCGATCACGGCCTCGACGATCCAGTCGCACTCCGCGGCGCGTTGGAGATCGTCCTCGACATTCCCAAGCTCGACGAGCCGGGCCGCCTCCGGCGCCATGAAGGCCGCCGGCTCGGTCTTCTGCAGGCGGGCGACCGCGGCACGGGCGAGCTGGTTCCGGTCGGAGACGTCCTTCGGCACGATGTCGAGGAGCAGGACCGGCACACCGGCATTGGCGATCTGGGCCGCGATGCCGGCCCCCATGACGCCAGCGCCGATGACGCAGACCTTGCGGATGGGGGCGCCCATCAGGCGCGCTCCAGCAGCGTCGCAATGCCTTGGCCGCCACCGATGCACTGGGTCGCGAGCGCATAGCGGCCGCCGTCGCGGTGCAGGATCTCCGCCGCCTTGCCGACGATGCGTGCGCCCGTGGCACCGAGCGGGTGGCCGAGCGCGATGGCGCCGCCGTCGCGGTTGATCGCCTCGTCGCGCAGGCCAAGGTCCTTGGCGCAGGCGATAGCTTGGCTGGCGAAGGCCTCGTTGAGCTCC
>JAYVMK010000262.1:0-3653 GCA_043758995.1 Lichenibacterium sp.
AGCGCGTCGCCGCGCGGATACCCGAGCTGATCGCGGCGCTTCCGGAGCCGAATGCGGCCAGCGCGGTCGCGGCCTGGCGCGACTACGGCGAGATCATCCTGTGCGACGGGCGGGAGGAGGCTGCGCGGGTCTCCGACCAGTACGCGTCGGAGCACCTGCAGGTGCAGGCGCAGGACCTCGACTGGTGGTTGGCCAATCTCTCGAATTACGGGTCGCTGTTCCTGGGCGAGGAGACCACGGTGGCCTATGGCGACAAGGTCTCAGGCCCCAACCACGTGCTGCCGACGAACGGGGCGGCGCGCTACACCGGCGGGCTGTCGGTCGGCAAGTTCCTCAAGACCGTGACGTGGCAGCGGTCGACGCGGGAAGCCAACCGGCAGATCGGTCAGGCCTGCGCGCGCATCTCCCGGCTGGAAGGAATGGAGGGCCATGCCCGCACGGCCGACATACGACTCGCGAAGTATTTTCCCGGCCAGAACTTCGACCTCGCGGCGACCGACTAGGGCGGGATGATTTTGGGTAGAATCAAAATCACCCGCTCTAACCTGACGTTTTATCGATCATGTTCATGCGTTTGGGTGAGGCACCCAAATGCATCATGATCTAATGTCCGGCTTCGACGCCGATCGCGGCCGGGCCTGGGCATGACGTCGCGGTCCACGCTGTTCGATCTCGAGGGCCGCGTCGCCATCGTGACCGGGGCGTCCTCGGGGATCGGGCGGCGCATCGCGGAGGGCTTGATGCAGGCGGGGGCGCGTGTTGTCGCCGTGGCCCGGCGCAGCGCGGCGCTGGAGGCTCTGAAGGGCGCGGCGCCCGTCGTGGCCGACCTTGCGGACGTCGCGGACTGGGATGCTCTGGCGACACGCCTCGCCGCCCCGTTCGGGCCGCCCACCATCCTGGTCAACGCCGCCGGCGTGAACTTCCGTGATCCGGCCGGCTCGGTGGATGTTGCGGCGTGGGATGCGACGTTGCGTCTCAACCTGACCGTGCCGTTCTTCCTGGCACGCGCGATGCTGGGGCGGTTCGACGGGACCTGCGCCGGGGCCGGGACGATTCTGAACATCGCATCGCTGCAGTCGAGCCGCGCCTTTGCGAACTCCATTGCCTACGGCGCGTCGAAGGGCGGCGTCGCGCAGCTGACCCGGGCGATGGCCGAAGCCTGGGGCGGCCAGGGCGTCCGGGCCAACGCGATCGCACCGGGCTTCTTCCCGACCGAGCTGACGGCAGCGGTGTTCGCCGACCCCGCGCGGGCACGACACAACGCCGCCCAGACCTGCCTCGGTCGCAGCGGCGAGCTGGACGACCTCGTCGGCCCGGCGGTGTTCCTGTGCTCCGACGCGGCGCGCTACGTCACCGGCCAGGTGCTCTACGTCGATGGGGGATACAGCGCGAAATGAAGGCCTTGATCTATACCGGCCCCGAATCGATCGTCGTCGGCGAAGTGGCGGAGCCCGTCGCGGGCCCGGGCGACGTTCTGGTGCAGGTCAACGCCTGCGGCATCTGCGGCTCGGACATGCACGCCTATTTCGGACATGACGAGCGCCGACCGGCGCCCCTGGTGCTGGGCCACGAGGCATCGGGCGTCATTCTGAGCGGCCCCAGGGCCGGTCTTCGCGTGACCATCAACCCGCTGACCACCTGCGGGACCTGTGCCGCGTGCCGTGCGGGCCGCGAAAACCTGTGCCCGCAACGGCAGATCATCTCGATGCCGCCAAGGCCCGGTGCGTTCGCGCAACGCGTGGCAATCCCGTGGCGCAACTGCGTGGCCGTGCCGGACGACGTACCGGATGACACGGCGGCACTGGTGGAGCCGATCGCCTGCGGCTGGCACGCCATTCGGGTCGCCGAGCGGGTCCTGGCCCACCCGGTCGCGGGCCTCGACATACTTGTGCTCGGCGGCGGCGCGATCGGCGTCGGCGCGGCCTTGTGCGCGGCGGCCTTCGGGGCGTCGCCGTCGATCGTGGAACCCCATCGCGGTCGCCGGGACCGTCTGGCCAGGCTGCGGCACGCGGCGGTCAGCGAGGCCGCCCCTTCTGGGTCCTACGCCCTGGTGATCGACGCCGTCGGTATCGAGTCCACGCGCCGCCAGGCCTTCGCGTCAGTGGCCCCTGGCGGAGCGATCATCCATATCGGCCTCGGCGGAGGCGCCGGCGGGATCGACCCCCGGCGCGCCACGCTGCAGGAGATCGTGTTCGCCGGCACCTACACCTATACCGCGGCCGACTTCCGCGACACCGCCGAAGCCTTGTTCGCAGGCAGGCTCGGCCCGGCGAACTGGCACGAAACGCGGACCCTGGAAGACGGTCCGGCCACCTTCGCGGCCCTTGCCCGCGGATCGATCGACGCATCGAAGATCATCTTGCGACCGCCTCACTGACTGCTGAGCGCGCTCTTGCCCACGCTCTCGCCCAGTCCGGCAAGGCCGGCCCACACCAGTTCCTCGGCCTCGGAGCGGTCCTTCGGGACCTTCAATCTTAATGCCGCGACGAGCAGATCGCTCGACGGCAGCCAATCGGAGAGATCTGCCAGCGTTCCGTCCTGGATATTGCGACACGCGAGCGACCGGGGGACCCATGCGACACCCAGGCCGGCTGCGGCAAGCTGCAACGCCGCAAGAGTCAGCGCCGTCTCTGCACGGCTGATCGGGATCACGGTGATCGGCAGACGCGGCAGGATATCCTGCTCCATGCGCCGCCCGAGAAACACGTCGCGCGGGTAGGACACGACCGGCAAGGCATTGCGCCGGAAGGTCGACTGGAGCTCGGTCAGGTCGCTGCGCGCAAAAACAGGGATGAACCGCTCGGTGCCGAGGTCGATCTCCTCCAGCAGCGTTTCGCCCGACGCGAGCCGGTCGCCGCCCGTCTGGTAGCAGAGCGTGAGGTCCGCGTTTCGGGTCATCACGAGCGCGTAGCACTCTTCGCGATTGGCGGAGCGCAGCCGAAAGTGGATGTCGTTTGGCAGCAACGCCCGCAGGATCCGCGGGGCCATGGCCGTCGTGATCGCGTGCTGCGCCGCCACGACCACGCGAGGGCCGCGCGCCGCATCGCTTTGGCGCAGCGCGCGGCCGAGGTCGCGCAAGCCGGATGCCAGCTCGCGCAACAGCGGCTCCTGCGCCAACACCGCCGGGCGCAGCCTGGCCGGGCGGTGCAGCCGATCCACGAGCTCCACCCCAAGATGCGCCTCGATGGTGCGAAGCCGGCGGGAAAAGGCAGGTTGGGTCAGCAAGCGTGCTTCCGCCGCCCGCGTCAGCGTCCCGGCATCGATAACGGCAAGCAGGTCCTCGATCCATTCCAGTCGCATGGCACGCCTCTTTACATGCAGATCATGCATGTTAATCGACGCGCTTTGCATTGGAAATGTTTCGGGACAGTAAATAGCGTAACCAGTGTTGCCGTCGGGAGGTCGTGTTCGTGCATCTATCTCGTTTCCCTCGCTTACGCCTGGCGCATCTGCCGACCGCGCTCGAGCCGATGAAGCGCCTATCGGCCGAGCTCGGCGGCCCTGAAATCTGGATCAAGCGCGACGATTGCACCGGCCTGTCCAGCGGCGGCAACAAGACCCGCAAGCTCGAGTTCCTCATGGCCGAGGCCGTGGCGCAGGGTGCCGACATGGTGATCACGCAGGGTGCGACGCAATCGAACCATGCCCGGCAG
>JAYVMK010000263.1:0-6495 GCA_043758995.1 Lichenibacterium sp.
GGGCAGCGTCAGGTAATCGTAATGGCCGGTGGCGCCCTGCGCGCCCGCGCTGAGGCCGACGAGGATCCGACCAGGCTCGGGATGGGCATCTGACATGGGGGCCGTCTCCGGATGATCCGTTCTCTATACGGCGTCGCTTCGGACGGTGTCACGCAGACCCCCTGCGCGAACCGATGGTGGCCGGCCGCGTTGCTCTCTCATCCAACCGGAGAAAAGCTTCCCATGCAGGACCTCGTCGACCATGTCAGCGCCGCCACGGGCCTCGAACCGGAGACGGCTCGCAAGGCCATCGGCATCGTGCTCGATTTCGTCCAGAAGAACGTACCGAGCGACACCAGTGCGGCGGTGATCGACGGCGTCCCGGGTGCGCGCATGGCCGCCGCCGCCGCGGCCGAGGACGAAGCGGAAGGCGGCGGCACCGCGATCCCTGGCCTGATGGGTCTGGCGGACCGGCTCATGGCCGAGGGGATCGGCATGGGGTCGTTGCAATCCTTCGGCCGGGCGCTCTTCGAAGGGCTCCGCCGCGCGGTTGGCGGCGGGCCCGTCGAGGCCGTCGCGACTGCGATCCCCGAACTGCGGCAGGTGATGTGACAAGCTGACGTATCCGCCGGCTGCTCGCCAGGGCGGGAGGAGCGGAGTGGACTATCTCAGCAGTCGGCCTCTAAACATCTGTCACGGCACCGCGATTGCCGGCGGCTGAGCGGCCGGGAGCGGGGTCGCGACGACCGGAGCCGGGGCGGGCTCGAACACCGGCGCGGAGGGCTCGCCGCCCAGCACGGCCTGGCGTTCCCGATCGGCAGGGCGGGCGGCGCCGATCTCGGCTCCGATGCCGCGGATGACCTCAGGGGCGCTGGCGTAGGTGGCATGGCCGATAATCCCTACGCTGTCCCGCGTGAGATCGATGACATGGACGCCGAGACCTTCGAGAGCCTGGCGACCGTCGGGGCTCGACGCGTCGATGGCGCCGAGCCGCGGCCGATCGGCCAGGATACCCGACAAGGTCAGGGCCCGGTCGTTGGTGGCGGCGAAGACCGAGATATGGGAGCCGCCGCCGAGTCGCTCGACCTGCTGGCGGAAGACGCCTTGATCGATGTCGGGCGCCGCCAGGATGATGTCTCCGAGATGCCCGTCGAGGTCGGGATGCCCGGCGATCGCCACCTCACGCAAGGCCTCCATGGCGAGCCAGGCCCCCATGGAATGCGCCAGCACGTGGACCTTGCCGACATCGGGGACAGCGGCAAGGTCGAGCAACAAGTGTTCGAGTGCATCGCGCGACGCCGTCGCGGCCTCTCGGTCGGATGCGTAACCGAAGAGACTGCCCTTGGACGGCCAGGTGAACAGCACCGGGACGCCGTTGAGGTCGCCGTCTGTCACGATCTGCGTCAGCCGGAACCGCGCCTCGTCGAAACCCGTGTTGAACCCGTGGACGAAGACGAGGACGTCCCGGTTCGAGCCGATCCGGCCCGACAGATGCGTGGCGATCTCGTTTCGGAAGGTCTCGGCTTCGAGACTGCGCCGGCCCACGACAGCAAAGTCGTTGGCGCGGTTCGGCGAACCGAAGCTCGCCATTTCGAGACCGCCGGTCTCATGCGACGGCGGCACGCTGATCGTCGCCAACGAAAAACGTGCCGAACCGTCGGCCGTCCCCTCCGCCTTGAGGGGCCGCGTCGAGTCGACGAAGATCTGGACCTCTCGCGCCCGATGAGCCGTGGAACCCGCCGCCAGACTTCCGCCGTCGGCCACCGCCGAGGCGCAAGCCGACTGCGAAAGGGCCGCAAGCAGAACCATCATGGCCCGGGCGGATCCGCGGCCCGATACAGATGCCTGCGAGATAAACCGGCTGGCCAGCCAGGCCCCGCTGCGCCGGGAGCTCGTCGTGTCTGACAATGCGTGCGGCTCCACGTTGCGATCGTTCGAGCCTCTTAGAGCAGGCCGGCGCGGACCGAAAGGGCCACGACGGCTCCGCCTTCACGGCGCTTCGGCGCAGTCATGGCGGCCCGAGTCGATACAATCCTGCACGGCATTGTGCTGACGGATCGCCGTCACGGCCCAGAACAGGGCCAGACCGATCACGACGATCGCCACGAGGGCGGCGACATTGCTCCGCGTGCTGCTCGAGCGCTCACGTCGAGGCGGTCTGTTGTCGTTGGCCGTCATGGACCCGTTATTCCTGATCCTACCAGTCGCGTCTACCGGCTCGGAGAAGGCCGTTGCCGGTCAACCGAAGGGCTCCGACCTTCCGCGGGCCTGGTGCAGCAGCGCGATCCTTCCTGAATGGAAGGGTTGTTCATTGGATAGCGAGAAGCCGGTGCAATGACTGGCGTCTAGCACCGTTCGACCAAATCTGTCCGCCGGCGCTAGGCGTTGAGCAAATCGTCCAAGTCGAGCCGCCGCGTGAACATGGCGAGCTTGCCGTCGCGGTCTGTCGGCCATGCATCTTTCGGCCGGTCCCAATAGAGCTCGACGCCGTTCTGGTCCGGATCGCGCAGATAGAGCGCCTCGCTGACGCCATGGTCGCTGGCGCCCTCGAGCGGAATGCCGGCCGCGATGAGGCGACGCAGCGCGTCGGCCAAGGCGGCCCGCGTGGGATAGAGAACGGCCGTGTGGAACAGCCCCGTGGTGCCCGGCGCCGGAGGGGAGCCGCCGAGGCTCTCCCAGGTGTTGAGGCCGATGTGATGATGGTAGCCGCCGGCGGAGATGAAAGCCGCCTGCGTGCCGTAGCGCTGCATGAGCTCGAACCCCAGCACTCCGCAATAGAAGCCCAGGGCACGATCGAGTTCGGCGACTTTGAGGTGCACGTGGCCGATCGCGGTGCCGGCCGGGATCGGGCCAAAGGCCGAGGTGGATGAATCCGTCATGGCTGAACTCTCCTCCGGGTTGTCGGGAGTGACGCCACTGCATCATGGCTCATCTGAGGGTCAGCAAGCCACAGGCATGAAACCGAACCGGGACGCACCGGCCTTCCTTTCGCCAGTAAAAGCCCCGTAAACAACGCTGCCGGAGCTGGGACATGCCTGCTTCTCCGGCCGTGGTGCGAGGGAGTTTCAACTGGTGAGAGATTTCGCCGGACAGGCGGCAGGACGAAACCGGGCCATCCGGTCTCGGTCGACCGCGCCGTCGCTGTCTGCCGCCGGGGCTATTCTCGTGCTGGCGGCAGCTGTTGCGGCCTGTTCCTTCGACGAGACACGGCCAGGACTCGACGTGGCTCTGCCGGCCACGTTCGATCACGCTGGCCATGCCACGGGCGACTCGCCGACCGCCGCCGCGCCCCTGCCCGGCAATTGGACCCGGCTCTTCGGCTCGACGGAATTGGCCCGGCTCGCCGACCTGACGGCGCACGACAATTTCGATATCGCAGCCGCGGCCGCGCGCATCCTGCAGGCCGACGCCCAGACCGCCGTCACGAGCGCGGCGCTGTTTCCTCAGGTGAACTCCTCGAACAGCGCCGGCCGATCCTTCACACCGACGACCACTCGCTCGACGAGCCTGTCGGGAGCCGGCAACACGATCGCGACCAACAGCTTCAGCCTGGGCCTGACAGCCAGCTACGAGCTCGATCTCTGGGGCCGAACTCGTTTCGCCAGCCTGGCGGCGACCCAGAACGCCGTCGCGACGCGTTTCGCCCGCGACACGCTGGTGCTGACGCAGGTCGCATCCGTCGCCAACAGCTACTTCTCGCTGCTGTCGGCGCAGGACCGGCTGAAGATCGCGGAAGACAATTTGAAGGAGGCGCGGTTCGGGCTGGAGGCCATCAAGGGCCGGCTGTCGGTCGGGACCGTCACGGCGCTCGAAGTGGCCCAGCAGCAGAGCGTCGTCGACCAGCAGCTTGCCGCCTTTCCGCCGCTTCAGCAGCAGCTCCAGCAGGCCAAGACCGCCATCGCTCTGTTGACCGGCCGGGCACCGGAAAGCCTCAGCATCAAGGGTGGCAGCCTTGCGGCGATGAAGCCGCCCGTGATCCCTGCAGGACTTCCGGCCCAAGTGGTGCGTCGCCGGCCGGATGTCGCGGAAGCGGCTGCGACGCTCGCCTCCGCCGATGCCTCGGTCCTGTCGGCGCGGGCCGCCATGCTGCCGACCGTCAACCTCACGGCGACGGGCGGCGTCGAGAGCACGGCGCTGCGCACGCTGCTGTCGCCCGCTGCGGGCTTCGGCAGCCTCGGCTCCGGCCTTTCCTCTCCGCTGCTCGATGGCGGGGCTCTCAAGGGCGACCTCGACCTCGAGCGCGGCCGCGACCTCGAATATTTGCAGGACTATCGGAGGTCGGTCGTCCAATCGCTGGTCGATGTCGAGAATGCGCTGATCGCCGTGCAGCAGAACACCGAACACGAGAAGCGATTGGCCGCAGTCGTCGCGTCGTCCCGTCTGGCCTATGATATTACCAGGGCGCGGTTGAGAGAGGGGACGATCGACATCCTCACCGTCATCAACACCGAGCAGACGCTGTTCTCGGCGCTCGACGCGCAAGCCGTGGTGCGACTGGCCCGCTTCACGGCCCTATCGAGCCTCGCCCAGGCGATTGGTGGTGGCTGGACGCGTCCCGAGCTTCTGGAAATCCCGGCCCTCGACGGGCTGAGCCCGGTGCCGCTGCAAGCGGCGCAACCCGACCCGACGCCCGCCCAAGGGCTGGCGACCGACAGGGCCGGATATACGCCGAACGGCCCGACGCCGGCAGGACGATCATGAAACGCTTTCTCACGCTGACCATCCTGCTGCTGATCGGCGCGACCGTGTTGGCGGAGCGGTTCCCGGCGATCCATGCCCGCGTGCCGTGGCTGCCGAACGTGCCAGGCCTGACGCAAACCGCGGCCGAGAAGCCGGCCCCGACGGACGGCGAGGCTGCTCCGGCCGGAAAGGGACGGCGACGTTTCGCGGCGGATGGCCCGACCCCCGTCCTGGCCGCCTCGGCGCGCTATGCCGACGTTCCGGTCACCGCCGACGTGCTCGGCACCGTGCAGGCTACCAACAGCGTCCTGGTTCGCAGCCAGGTCGACGGCAAGCTCGTCGAGGTCGACTTCAAGGAAGGTCAGGACGTCAAGAAGGGCGATGTCCTCGCGCGCATCGATCCCGTCACTTACAAGGCGCTCTACGACAGCGCCGTCGCCAAGAAGGAGCAGGACGAGGCGCTGCTGGCCAACGCCCAGGTCGATGCGGTCCGCTATAGCAAGCTCGCCGAAACCCAATATGGGTCGCACCAGCAGGCCGACACTCAGAAGGCGCTGGTGGCCCAATACACGGCACAGTTGGCGCAGGACCAAGCCTCCATCGACAATACCAAGGCCACGCTGGACTACGCCACGATCAGGTCCCCCATCGATGGCCGCACCGGCATCCGCATCGTCGACCAGGGCAATATCGTCCACGCCAGCGACAGCACCGGCATCGTCACCATCGCCCAGGTGACGCCCATCGCCGCCATCTTCAACCTGCCCCAACAATGGCTTCGCCAGGTCAATGCAGCGTCCAGCAAAGGAACTCTGCGGCTCGAGGCACATGACGGCGACACCGGGGACCTCGTGGACGCCGGCACCCTGCAGGTGGTCGACAACACGGTCGACCAGACCACCGGCACGGTGAAGATGAAGGGCAGCTTCCCCAACGTCTCCGACCAGCTCTGGCCCGGCCAGTTCATCAACCTGCGCCTGTTCGTCGATACGCTGAGCCATGTCGTCGTGGTGCCGACCCCTGCCGTGCAACGCGGTCCCGACGGCGCCTTCGTCTATGTGGTGAAGGACGACAAGGCCGTGATGACCAAGGTCACCACGGGGCGTCAGACCGAGACCGAGACGGTGCTGACGGCGGGCCTCGTGCCCCCGGCCGAGGTGATCACCACGGGCTTCACGCGGCTGACCGACGGCGCCAAGGTCGCGGTCTCGACCGCCACGGCCTCGAACGGGACCACGGTCCCCGATGCGGCAGCGACGGCCAAGCCCGACGGGGCGGCAGCGCCCGATCGATCGGCCGATGCCAAACCCGATGCAGCGGCCGCCGGCCCCGATGCCGTTCCACCCCACCGGCGCAAGCGCGACGGCACCCAGGGCGGAGCGACGAACTGATGCGCCGCTTGAGCTCGCCGGGCTGCTCCCCGTGAACATCTCGGCACCGTTCATCCTGCGTCCTATCGCGACGGCTCTGCTGGCCGTGGCGGTGCTGCTGGCCGGCGTGATGGGCTACAAGCAGCTCGCCGTTTCCTCCCTGCCCCAGGTGGATTTCCCGACCATCCAGGTGACGACGCAGCTCCCGGGTGCCAATCCGGACACGATCGCATCGCTGGTGACGGCCTCGCTGGAGCGGCAGTTCGGTCAGATCCCGTCGTTGACCTCGATGTCGTCGCAGAGCGCCTTCGGCCTGTCGCAGATCACGCTGCAGTTCAACCTCGACCGCGACATCGACGCCGCCGCACAGGACGTGCAATCGGCCATCAACGCTGCCAACTCGACCCTTCCCAAGAACCTCCCTTACCCGCCCACCTATTCCAAGGTGAACCCGGCCGACACGCCG
>JAYVMK010000264.1:0-3311 GCA_043758995.1 Lichenibacterium sp.
AGTCCATAGCGGCCCTGGTCGAGCAGCTGCAGATCGAGGATCGACGACCACTCGTCCCAGTAGGGCAAGGGGACGTGCAGACGCCACACGACGTAGAGCGTAGCGACGAGGGTTGCCGTTCCGGTGGCGCAGGCCAGGGCCGCCGCCGCAGGCCAAAGCCCACCAACCCTCACCATCGATCGACCCCTGCTGCACCCGATTGGGCCAGGGACAGACCTCAAGCCGCCTCGAACGTCAACTTGGGTCGGTTCACTCCGCCATGAAACGCGCGAAGGCCTCCTTGAAGTCGGGGTGCCAGCGCGACAGGGCCGGACGGTTCTCGATGATGTCGCCGATGGCCCAGGCCATGCGCTTCTCGTCGGTCGCCCGGTCGACATCGTTGTCGGGGCACAGAATGTAGAACTCGCCGCTCGCCAGTGCCGCCAGCATGAAATCCACCACCTGTTCGCCCGTCCAGGCGGCGGCCGGCTTCTCGTTCGCCTTCGTCAGGCCCGTGTAGGTGAAGCCGGGGATGAGCAGATGGGCCGTGACGCTGGAGTTGGGTGTCTGGCGCAACTCGTAGGCAGTCGCTTCGGTGAAGACTTTCACGCCTGCCTTGCTGACATTATAGGCCGCATTGCCGGGCGGCGTCGTGATGCCCTGCTTCGAACCCGTGTTGACGATGGCGGCGGGCTTGCCGGCCGCCAGCATGGCGGGGGCAAAGGCCTGCACGCCGTTGATCACCCCCCACAGGTTGACGGTAATCAGCCGCTGCCAGTCCTCGTAAGCCTCCCATGGCTTGCCGACGGGATCGATCGCGGCGTTGTTCATCAGCAGCGCCACATCGTCGAAGGCCTCGTAGACGGCCTCCTTGAGGGCGCGGAGATCCTCGATCCGACCGACATCGGTGGGAATGGCGCGCACGACCGCGGCCCCGTCGGGGGCACCTCCGTCGACGGCGGCGCGTTCCACCGCGACCCGGGCAGACTCGAGCTTCTCGCCCGCGAGATCGGCCAGCACGACGTTGAGGCCCAGCCCTGCGAGGCGCAGCCCTGCCGCGAGGCCGATGCCGCTGGCCCCTCCCGTGATGACGGCGGTACGGCCTGACGTGATGGCGGGATGGTGCTGCATGGCGCTCTCCTCTGAACGGGACGGTCTCCCAACACCGTTCCTGCCCCGGAGGGTCCTGTGCACGACCATCGCGTCCCGATGAACCGGATTGCCGTGACGTAGGAGCACGTCAGGCAACCACGTCGGCTCTGATGCATTGCAATAGCATGCAAGGCATTTCATTGTGCACTGCAATAAGAGCTGCACCGTCAAGCGGCTTCGCAGGTGCGGTCTCGGGTTTCGAGACAGGCCCCGGCAAGCGCGATCTGCCATTCACAAAGACCCTTGGTGGTCTTCACCTTTTCCGCAAGGGCGGAACGACGAGGACGCAACATCGATGACGCAGCCCTACCGAGCCGGAATGATTGGCGCCCGCAAGCTCCTGCAAGCCGGCGGACTCGGTCAGGTCGTGACCACCCTTCAGCGATCTCTGCTGAGCGATATGCCGCTACAGGCGCCGCGTCGGCCGGCTCCCCGTAGCCTGCTCGACGGCATGATGAACAACTTCCAGGACGCGATGGAGAATTTCCAGTCGTTCAATCCTTTCACCCCGCCCGAGCAGACCCATAAGCCGACTTCGCAGGGCAGCTTCACCGAGGCGCGCTTTTCGGCTCCGGCCGGAAGCCGCAGCTACAAGCTCTATGTTCCGGCCTGCGCCGAGTTGGGCGTGGCGCTTCCCCTCGTGGTGATGCTGCACGGCTGTACGCAGTCCCCCGACGATTTCGCCGCGGGTACCCGTATGAACGATTGGGCGGAGCGGGACGGCTTTCTGGTCTGCTATCCGGCGCAGAGTGCCTCGGCCAACGGGCAGAAGTGCTGGAACTGGTTCAACGATGGCGACCAGCAGCGCGATTTGGGCGAACCGGCTCTGATCGCCGGGATCACGCGTGAGGTCATGGCGCAGCATCCGGTTGATCCGGCCCGGGTCTACGTCGCGGGCCTATCGGCCGGTGGAGCCCTCGCGGCAACGATGGGCCAAGTCTATCCCGACCTCTATGCGGCGGTCGGGGTCCATTCGGGCCTTGCCTGCGGTGCCGCACACGATATGTCGTCGGCCTTCTCGGCGATGCGCCAGGGCGGAAGCGTCACGGCCCGAACCGGATCGCCCGCCCGCGTACCGACGATCGTGTTCCACGGCGATCGCGATTCAACTGTGAATGCCGTCAACGGCGACGAGGTGGCGGCTCAGGCGATCCACAGATCCGCCGTACGGTCGGAGGTCGAAGAAGGCGCCGTGCCCGAGGGTCACGCCTATCAGAAGACGCGCTACGTCGATGCCGCAGGTCAGGCGCTGGTGGAACAATGGGCGATCCATGGCGCAGGCCATGCCTGGGCGGGTGGCAGCGCGGCGGGTTCCTATACGGATCCGCGAGGACCGGACGCGTCGGGCGAGATGCTGCGCTTCTTCTCCGAACATGTCGGCGCGGCCACGGATCGGTAATGCGCCGCACCTGCGGGAAGATCTGTCCAAGACTGCGACAATATAGACCGCTGGTGCTGGGAACCTAAGGCCAAGCTCGCGCTGTTTCTGTCCGCACACAGTGCTTTTCGGATCTTTCCCGATCAAGCTTATCGCATGTGAATGCTCCTCCGGCCTGCAATGGCACAAGTGTCGAATGGGTCGCCGTCGTTGCGGTCCCTCGCCGCGGGCGCGGCGGTTTCAGCAGGGCGTAGCGAAGCAGGGCTGTCGGGCCCGGTGGATGCTCGCCACCACAGCATGAGGGTGGAATTCATGACGACGACCATCAAGTCTCGCCGCAACTTCACCGAAGCAGCGCGCCAGGCCGCGGCCTTGGCGCGGCAACGCAAGAGAGACCTTCGCCTCCAGTTCCCGGACGATCACGAGTTTGCCATGGTGGTGGTGAGGGCGGCCCAGACCCCGACCGGCTTCGGCTGGCAGATCCGCCGCTTCGGGCACCTTCAGCCTGTGGCCGAGAGCTCCGGGACCTTCAGCGACCCCGCCACCGCCGCCCGCTCGGGCGAGGTCGCCCTGGCGCAGTTCAAGGATAGCCGGACGCATTGAGCATCGTCGCTCAGCGGTCCGAGACTTTACCCTTTCGCCGGACCTCGATCTCTTCGGCCGCCACCAGCGACAGCACGAGAAATACGGAAAAGCCGATCGCGAGAAGCGCCGGCGAAGCGTGAAGGGTGGACAGGATCATGGCGTCGATCTCCTGATCCTCAGATTACCCAGCACATCTGAACGAGAGCTTGACGGCTCC